>NZ_WMLF01000188.1 GCF_014156695.1 Streptomyces durbertensis
GCCGTCAGCGGTGGCCCTCCGCCACGGCCTTCTCGGTGGCCGCCCGCACGACGGCGTCGGTCTCCGGCGGCAGCGGCAGCCGGGGCGGCCGGCAGGGACCGCCGTGGCGGCCGACGATGTCCATGGACGCCTTGATGGCCTGCACGAACTCCGTCCTGGAGTCCCAGCGCAGAAGCGGGTGCAGCGCCCGGTACAGCTCCAGCGCCGTCTCCAGGTCGCCGCCGACCGCCGCCCGGTACAGCTGGACGCACGAGGCCGGGAAGGCGTTCGGGTAGCCGGAGATCCAGCCGACCGCGCCGGCGACGGCCAGCTCCAGCAGGACGTCGTCCGCCCCCGCCAACAGGTCGAGTTCGGGCGCCAGTTCGGCGAGTTCGTAGGCGCGTCGTACGTCTCCGGAGAACTCCTTGACCGCCGTGATGTGGCCGGCGGAGTGCAGCCCGGCCAGCAGTTCGGGCGTGAGGTCGACGCGGGTGTCGCTGGGGTTGTTGTAGGCGACGACGGGCAGGCCGACCTCCGCCACCTCGGCGTAGTGGGCGCGCACGGCCCGCTCGTCGGCGCGGTAGGCGTTCGGCGGCAGCAGCAGCACACTGCCGCAGCCCTCGGCGGCGGCCAGTTCGGCCCAGTGGCGGGCCTCCGCGCTGCCGTAGGCGGCGACGCCCGGCATCACCCTCGCGCCGTCGCCGGCCGCGTTGACGGCGGTGCGGAGGACCTCCGCGCGTTCAGCGGCCGTCAGCGACTGGTACTCGCCCAACGACCCGTTGGGCACCACCCCGTCACAGCCCTGCTCCATCAGCCAGCGCACGTGCTCGGCGTAGGCGTCGTGGTCGACGGACAGGTCGTCGCGCAGCGGCAGCGCGGTGGCGACGAAGACGCCGCGCCACGGCCGGCTGCGGGTCCACTCCGCCTGGGAGGTCGATCGGGAGCTGCTCACGGAAGGTCTCCTCTGTGGGTGTCGGACCGCGTGGGGCCGGTGTCAGCGGACGGCTGGTCGGTCGTGGGAGCCGTGGGGCCGGTCCTGGCGTCGGACGCGGGTTCGGCGGTGGGATCGGGCGCGGGCCGGTCGGGTGGGGTGGCGGCCAACGCGGCGAGGGTGACCGGGGTGGCCAGCGGGCGCCGGTCGGGGCCGGGCGGGGAGCCGGTGAGCCGGGCCACCGCGCCCCCGCAGACGCGGCCCTGGCACCAGCCCATGCCCGCCCTGGTCAGCAGCTTGACGGAACGGGTGTCCCGCGCGCCGAGGCCGTCGACGGCCGCCCGGACGCACCCGGCGGTGACCTCCTCGCAGCGGCACACCTCGGTGGTGTCCTCCAGCCAGTGCGACCAGCCCGGCCCGGGGGCGTGCACGGCGGCCATGGCCTCGGCGAAGGCCCGCAGGCGGCGTCGCGCCCGGGCCAGCCGGCGGGCCCGCGCGGCGGTGGCCCGCGGTCGGCCGCGAAGGCGGGAGACGATGGCCAGCGCCGCCAACTCGCCTTCGATCCGAGCGAGTCGGGCGCCTCCCACCCCGCCGGTCTCGCCGGCGGACCAGACGCCGGGTACGGAGGTCTGCTGGCCCGCGTCCAGGACGAGGGCGGACGCCCCGTCGGGGGTCGTGCGCACCGCGCAGCCCAGTCCGGTCGCGAGATCGAGGTGGGGCACCAGGCCGTGTCCCACCGCGACCGCGTCGCAGGCGACGCGGCGCTCACTTCCGGGCAGTGGGCGCCAGTCGCGGTCCAGCGCGGACACCGTGACGGCGTTCACCCGGACCTCCGCACCGGACCCCTCGGAGGTCCCGTGCACCCGGGTGATCGCGTGGCGGGTGAGCGGCCGCACCCGGTGGGCGAGCAGCGCCGCGGCGTGTGCGGCACCTTCCAGGAGCTTGCCGGGCGCGGCGGCGAGTACGCCGGGGTGGCGGGCGTAGTCGAGGTAGCCGGAGGCTTCGACGAGCAGCGGGACGTGGGCGCCGGCCTCCACGAGGGTGGCCGCGACGGCGAGCAGTAGCGGGCCGCTGCCGGCGACGACCACCCGCCGACCGGGCAGCACCAGACCGGACTTGAGCATCGCCTGGGCGCCACCGGCGCTGACGACCCCGGGCAGCGTCCAGCCGGGGAAGGGGAGTTGGCGTTCGGCCGCGCCGGTGGCGAGCAGCAGGGCCCGGGCGCGGATCCGCACCGGCCGTCCGCCGTCCGCGCCGGCGAGCGCGTGCAGCCGCCAGCGGCCTTCACCGTCGGGGCCGGCCAGGCGCTCGACGGTCCACACGTGGTGTGCGGCCCGTACGCGTACCGTGCCGGCGGCGAGCCGGTCGCGGAGCGCGGCGAAGGCGGGCCAGTCGTGGTGCAGCGCCTCGGGTCGGGCGGCCCGCAGCGCGGGGGCGGGGTGGCGGTAGAACTGCCCTCCGGGCTGCGGCGAGGAGTCCAGCAGGCAGACGGAGAGGCCGAGTTCTTCCGCGGTGACGGCACCGGCGAGGCCGGCGGGGCCGGCGCCGATGACAGCGAGGTCGTACTCCGGTTCGGCTTCAGTCGGCGAGGTCGGCACGGCCGTCCCCCTTCTGGGTGGTGACGGCGTCGCCCGGTGCGGCGGGCAGCAGGCAGGCCCGCTGGTTGGGGCGGCCATTGACCGTGGCCAGGCAGTCGAAGCACTGGCCGATCCCGCAGAACGCGCCGCGCGGCCGGCCGGCGACCCTGGTGGTGCGCCAGGCCAGCACGCCCGCGTTCCACAGCACGGCGGCGATGGACTGGCCCGGCAGCGCGGTGAGCGGACGGCCGTCGAAGGTGATCTCGAACGGCGGTCCCGGGCGCGCCAGGACGCGTTCGACGGGGGTACGGCGTCGTCGCCGCATGGCGGCTCTCCTCGGTGGTCGCGGGCCGGTGGGCGGTCTGGGCAGGTGAGTGGGCGGGGCCGGTGAGTGGGCGGGGCGCGCGTCAGGTCGTCCGGTCGAACCGTTCGGGGCGGAACGGGTGGACGTCCAGCGGGGGTTGGTCTCCGGTGAGCAGTCGGGCGATGAGCAGGCCGGTGGCCGGGGCGAGTCCGACGCCGGCGCCCTCGTGACCGCAGGCGTGCAGCAGTCCGGGTGCTCTGGGGTCGGGGCCGATGGCCGGCAGGTGGTCGGGGAGGTAGGGGCGGAAGCCGGCGTAGGCGCGGATGGCCCGTACGTCGGCGAGCGCGGGGAAGAGTGCGACGGCCTGGGAGGCGAGCCGGTGCAGCACCTCCACCGAGAGCGTGCGGTCGAACCCGACCCGCTCGCGGCTTGCGCCGATGAGCACGGGCCCGGCCGGCGTGCCCTCGACGACGGCCGAGGTCTGGAGGGCGGCCGAGCCGCTGGCCACGTCGGCGACGTAGTCCGCGGCGTACACCTTGTGGCGGACGACGCGCGGCAGCGGTTCGGTGACCAGGACGAACCCCCGCCGGGGCGCGACGGGCAGGAAGACATCCGCCGCTGCGGCGAACTCCCCGCCCCACACGCCCGTGGCGTTGACGACGTGGCCGGCGGGAAGCGCCCCCGAGGGCACGGTCCGCACGCCGCCGACCCGGCCGTCGGGTCCGCGGAGCAGTCCGGTCACCCGCTCGCCGCAGCGCACCAGGGCGCCGGAGGCGCGCAGCAGGTGCGCCGCGGCGAGCGCGGGCTGGACCTGGGCGTCCTGCGGGTAGTGGAACGCCCCTGCCAGCCCGGCGGCGAGGCGCGGCTCCAGTTCGTGGAGCCGGTCGCCGGGGACCTCCCGCGTCTCCACTCCGGCCGCCGCCTGGACGGCGGCGAGGGAGCGGAGAGCCTTCAGCCGTGTCTCGTCGCGGGCGACGACCACCCCGCCCTTGGCCTCGTACTCCGCACTCCGGGCCGGCCCGTCGTGCCGCTCGCCGAGCTCCCGCCACAACCGCAGGGAGAGCAGAGCGAGTTCGAGCTCGGGGCCGGGTTCCTTGTCGGAGACGAGGAGGTTGCCCTCGCCGGCGCCGGTGGTGCCGCCGGCCACCGGGCCGCGGTCAAGCACGGTGACGGTGAGGCCGGCCCGCGCGGCGTAGTAGGCGCAGGCGGCGCCGACCACACCCGCGCCGACCACAAGGACGTCCGGGCAGTTGGTGGGGGACACCTCAGTAATATGTCACATGGCATGTCCGCTGCCAAGAGTCCCGCGCCGCGAGTCAGCCCCGCCGGTCCAGCAGTTCCCCCATCCACGCCTCGACCTCGTCCGCCTCGCGCGGCAGCGCGCCGGACATCAGCCGGGCACCGTCGGCGGTCACCACCAGGTCGTCCTCGATCCGCACGCCGATGCCGCGCAGCTCCGGCGGCAGGGTGAGGTCGTCCGGCTGGAAGTACAGGCCCGGCTCGACGGTCAGCACCTGCCCCTCCTCCAGCACCCCGTCGGTGTAGGCGCTCGCCCGCGCCTGCGCGCAGTCGTGGACGTCGAGGCCGAGCATGTGGCCGCTGCCGCAGAGCGTGTAGCGGCGGTGCAGGTCACCCTCGGCGTGCGGCAACACCCCCCAGTCGGCGAGCCCTTCGGCGATCACCCGCATCGCCGCGCGGTGGAAGTCGCGGAACGCCGCCCCGGGCTTCACCGCGGCCATCCCGGCCTCCTGCGCCGCGAGCACCAGCTCGTAGACCCGCCGCTGCACGGGCGAGAAGCGCCCGGAGAGCGGGAGGGTGCGGGTGATGTCGGCCGTGTAGAGCGTGTCCGTCTCCACGCCGGCGTCCAGGAGCAGCAGTTCGTCCGGGTCGAGCCGTCCGTCGTTGCGGATCCAGTGCAGCACGCAGGCGTGGGCGCCGGAGGCGGCGATGGTCTCGTAGCCGGTGCCGTTGCCCTCGGCGCGGGCGCGCAACCCGAAGACGCCCTCGACCCAGCGCTCGCCGCGCGGGTGGGCCAGCGCGGTCGGCAGCGCACGCACGACGTCCTCGAAGCCGGCCGTGGTGCGGTCGACGGCGGTCTGCAGTTCGCCGATCTCCCAGAAGTCCTTGACCAGCCGCAACTCGCTCGCGACCGCGGCGACTTCGGCATCCGTGACGACGGACCTGCCCGGCGGCGGGTCCTGCTCGGTGAGGTCCACGCAGCGTATGCCGGTCATCCGCTCGACCTCGTCGAGCTCGGGGCGCCGGCCGACCCAGAACTCGCCGTGACGGCGGTCGCGGTAGAACTCCCCGCCGGCGCGGGGCGAACGCGGCCGGACGTACAGCACCGGCTCGTGCCCGGCCGGCCCGTCCGGTTCGAGGACCAGGACGTGCCCGACCTGGTCCTCGCCGCCCAGACCGGTCAGCCAGGCGTAGGCGCTGTGCGGGCGGAAGCGGTGGTCGCAGTCCGCACTCCTGACCCTCAACTCGCCCGCCGGGACGATGATCCGCTCGCCGGGGAAGCGGGCCGAGAGCCGGGCGCGGCGGGCAGGCGTGCGGGCGGCGACCCGCAGCGCGAGATCGCCGGGCAGCGGGCTGGGCGCCCAGTCGCGCGCCATGAGGTCGTCCAACTCGGGTGAGACCGGCAGGTCGTGGCTGCCGACGGTGAGGGGCTTGCGGACCCGGGGTGTGGCCATGTGCTTCTCCTCCGGAGATGAAAAACGAGGCGACAGACACCTTGTCAGTGCAATTTCACATTACTATGTTACCGATCACATTCCAGTCCCCCGGCTGGCCGTCCTCTCTACCTCGCCCACGGAGTGACCAGTGATCAACCAGCGCCTCCAGACCGCCGTCGCCACCGCACTGGTGGCGGCACTCGTCGGTACCGCTACCGCCTGCTCCGGCGGCGACAGGCCGCGCGCCACCACCGACGGAAAGAACCCGGCCGCCGCCAACGAGGGCGGCACCGTCGGCGGCACACCCCGCCGGGGAGGAACCCTCACGATCCTGTCCAACCAGGACTTCTCGCACCTCGACCCGGCCCGCAACTGGACCATGCCGAACATGGACTTCGGCA
The DNA here is from genome assembly GCF_014156695.1 of Streptomyces durbertensis. Taxonomy (GTDB): domain Bacteria; phylum Actinomycetota; class Actinomycetes; order Streptomycetales; family Streptomycetaceae; genus Streptomyces; species Streptomyces durbertensis. The sequence goes on from NZ_WMLF01000188.1 coordinate 5,868, forward strand.
TCCGGCTGCTCTACCGGACGCTCACCACCTTCAAGGCCGCCCCCGGCAAGGAGGGCACCGAGGTCGTACCCGACCTCGCCACCGACCTCGGCACCCCCTCCAACGGCGGCCGCACCTGGACGTTCACCCTGAAGGAGGGCGTCAAGTACGAGGACGGCAGCCCGGTCAGGGCGCAGGACGTCAAGTACAACGTCGAGCGCTCCTTCTCCCCCGACCTCACCGGCGGCCCCGACTACGCGGCCCGCTACCTGGCCGGCACCGACGGCTACCAGGGCCCGCTCACCGGAAAGCACCTGGACTCGGTCAAGGCCCCCGACGACCGCACGATCGTCTTCGAACTCAACCGGCCGGTCGCCGAGTTCGGCTCGACGGTCACCCTGCCGACGTTCGCGCCCGTGCCGAAGTCCAAGGAGGCCGGCGCCCGTTACGACAACCGGCCGTTCTCCTCGGGGCCCTACAAGATCGAGAGCTACGAGCGGGAGAAGAAGCTCGTCCTCGTCCGCAACACGCACTGGGACCCCGCCACCGACGACGTGCGCAAGGCCTACCCGGACCGGTTCGTGATGCTGATGGGCCTCAAGGGCAGCCAGATCGACGACCGGCTCATCGCCGGCAAGGGCGGCGACGCCTCCGCCGTCCAGTGGTCCGACCTCCAGCCGGGCAGCGCCGCCAAGGTGCTGCCGCGGGCCGACGTGCGCGAGCGGCTGATCGCCGAGTCCGGCGGCTGCACCGAGATGCTGCAACTCAACACCTCCAGAGCACCGTTCGACGACCGGCGGGTACGCGAGGCGATGCTCCACGCCGTCGACAAGGACGCCGTCGTCACCGCCGGCGGCGGACCCGCCCTCGTCGACGCCGCCACCGCCTACCTGCCGCCCGCCCTGACCGGCGGCCGCCAGGCAGACACGCTGAAGATCGCCCCCGAGGGCGACCAGGAGAAGGCGCGGCGCATGCTCAAGGCCGCCGGTAAGGACGGCCTCAAGGCGTCGCTGACCGTCTCCACCGGCGACAAGGGCCGCGCCGAGGCGATCCAGCAGGCGCTCGGCCGGGCCGGGGTCCGCGTCGAGATCAACACCGTCGACCCCGCCGCCTACTACGACACCGTCGGCGACACCCGCAACGCCCCCGACATGGTCCTCGCCGGCTGGTGCCCCGACTACCCGTCCGGCTCCACCTTCCTGCCCTTTGTCTTCGACGGTCGCTACATCAAGGAGAAGGGCAACTCCGGCAACTACTCCCAGTTCCGCGACAAGCCCACCATGCGCCGGATCGACGAGATCAACGCCATGACCGACCCGAAGGCCGCCGAGAGCGCCTGGCGCGCACTGGACGCCGAGATCCTGGCCAAGGCCCCGGCCGTCCCCGTCACGCTCAAGCGCAAGCCGCTGCTCGTCGGCCCCAACGTCGCCGGCGCCTTCGGACACCCGGTCTGGGCCGGCCAGCTCGACTACGCCACCATCGGCCTCAAGGACCCCGCCACGAGCGGGAACTGAGGCCCCCGTGCCGACCCTCACCCAAGCCACCGGCCCCGGCGGCGGGCCCACCCCCGTCGCCGGGAACCCGACCGAGCCGGAAGCCTCCACCTGGCGGCTCCTGCGCACCCAGCTGTGCGCCCGCGCCTCCGTCCGCGTCAGCCTTGTCGTCGTCGTGCTGCTCGTCCTCATGGCGCTCACCGCGCCCTGGCTCACCGCGCTCGGCGGCTGGGGCCCCGAGGAGTTCGACAAGTCCGCGATCGACCCCTACCTCGGCGGCATGCCCGTCGGGTCGTTCGGCGGCATCAGCACCGACCACTGGTTCGGCGTCGAACCGCTCACCGGACGCGACCTGTTCGCCCGCGTGGTGTACGGCGCCCGGGTCTCCCTGCTCATCGCCTTCCTCGCCACCACGCTGGTGGTTGTCGTCGGCACGGCGGCCGGCATCGCCGCCGGCTACTTCGGCGGCCGCGTCGACACCGTCCTCAGCCGGCTGATGGACCTGACCATGTCGTTCCCCGCCCTCATCTTCATGATCGCCATGATGTCGGTGGCGCGGGACGTCAACCGGGTGCTGCTGATGACGGCGGTGATCGGCCTGTTCGGCTGGCCCGGCGTCGCCCGCGTGGTGCGCGGCCAGACCCTCTCGCTCCGCCGCCGCGAGTACGTCGAGGCCGCCCGGCTCGCCGGCGCCAGCCCCTGGTACGTGCTCACCCGGGCCGTCCTGCCCGGCGTCTCCGGCCCGCTCATCGCGTACACCACGCTGCTCGTCCCCGGAATGATCAGCACCGAGGCCGCGCTCAGCTTCCTCGGCGTCGGAGTCCAGCCGCCCACCCCGTCCTGGGGCCAACTCATCGCCGAGAGCTACCAGTTCTACGAGACGGACCCGATGTTCTTCATCATCCCGACGACGTTCCTCGTCCTCGCCGTGCTCGCCTTCACGCTCCTCGGCGACGCCCTGCGCGACCTCCTCGACCCCCGGACCGACCCGAGGAGCGGCCGGTCGTGATCCGCTACCTCACACGGCGGCTGCTCGGCGCACTCGGCGTGCTGCTCGCCGTCGCCGCCGTCACCTTCCTCATCTTCCACGTCATGCCCGCCGACCCCGCGCAGGCAGCCTGCGGCAAGAACTGCTCCACCGAACGTCTGGCGGCCGTACGCCAGTACATGGGCCTCGACCAGCCGCTGCCCGTCCAGTTCGGCGCCTTCCTCACGGGGATCTTCGCCGGACGCACCCTCGGCACCGGGCAGTACGCCGTCGACTGCGGCTTCCCCTGCCTCGGCTACTCCTACGCCTACTCCGAACCCGTGTGGGACCTGCTGGTCGCCCGGCTGCCCGTGTCGGTCTCGCTGGCGCTCGGCGCCGCCGCCCTGTGGCTGCTGTTCGGCCTCACCAGCGGCGTGACCGCCGCCCTCCGCAAGGACAGCCTCACCGACCGCACGCTGATGGTCGGCGCCGTCACCGCCGCCTCCATGCCGGTCTACTTCACCGCCGGCCTGCTGATCCTGCTGTTCATCAAGACACTCGAGATCCTCCCCTACCCCGGCTACGTGCCGATCGCCGAGGACCCGCTCGGCTGGGCCGGCAACCTGCTGCTGCCGTGGTGCGCCCTGGCCTTCCTCTACGCCGCCATGTACACCCGGCAGAGCCGCACCGCCATGATCGAGACGATGTCCGAGCCGTACATCCGCACGGCCCGGGCCAAGGGCCTGCCGGAGCGGACCGTCGTCCTCAAACACGGGCTGCGCGCCGGCCTCACCCCGATCCTCACCATCTTCGGCATGGACCTCGCCGGACTGCTCGCCGGCGCCGTCATCACCGAGCAGATCTTCGGCCTCCCCGGCGTGGGCCAGTTCTTCCACAAGGCCCTCACCACCGGGGACCAGCCCGTCGTGCTCGGCGTCACGCTGCTCGCCGCGTCCTTCATCGTCGTCGCCAACCTGCTCGTCGACCTGCTGTACGCCGTCGTCGACCCCCGAGTGAGGTACTGATGCCACCGCCACCGACTCCCACGCCACAACCGCCCCTGCTGCGGGTCCGGGACCTGACCGTCACCTTCGACACACCCGAGGGACCGGTGAGGGCCGTCGACGGCGTCGGCTTCACCGTGGAGGCCGGCCGCACGCTCGGCATCGTCGGCGAGTCCGGCTCCGGCAAGTCCGTCACCTCGCTCGCCCTGCTCGGGCTGCACCGCGACCGCACCACGGTCACCGGATCCATCACCCTCGACGGCACCGAACTCGTCGGCCAGGACAACCGCCGGCTCGCCCGCGTCCGCGGCCGGCGCATCGCGATGATCTTCCAGGACCCGCTGTCCAGCCTGCACCCCGCCTACTCCGTCGGCGAGCAGATCGCCGAACACCACCGGCTCCACCAGGGCGCCTCCCGGGCGGCCGCCCGCCGCCGCGCGGTCGAACTGCTCGGCGAGGTCGGCATCCCCGAACCCGCCCGGCGCGTACGCGAGTACCCGCACCAGTTCTCCGGCGGCATGCGGCAGCGCGTCATGATCGCCATGGCCCTCGTCTGCGAGCCCGAACTGCTCGTCGCCGACGAACCCACCACCGCCCTCGACGTCACCGTCCAGGCCCAGATCCTCGACCTGCTCGACCGCATCCAGCAGGAACGCCGACTGGCCGTCATCATGATCACCCACGACCTCGGCGTCATCGCCCGCGTCGCCCACGACGTCCTGGTCATGTACGGCGGCCGGGCCGTCGAACAGGCCCCCGTCGACGC
>NZ_WMLF01000189.1 GCF_014156695.1 Streptomyces durbertensis
GGCCCCGTGCTGCCCGGCGACGAACTTGTGCTGGTGCAGACCGGTCACCGCCTCTGCGACATCTCCCCTCGACCCGCCCTCGGCCCCTCGGCCCGGTCCTGGGCCGAACGCCTCCTCACCCAGGAGATCCGAACCACGACGGGTGCCCCCCTGTGACCTGTGAGATCCCTCCCGCCGGCACCGCCTCCCGGGTGAACGCCCCGGTGACGCCGGCCCAACCCGCGCCCGCCGGAGAGACCCGGCAGCCTCGGCAGCCCGAGCGGCCCTACCGCCCCGGCGAACTGGCCCTGTCCCCAGAGCAGATGCGAGCGGCCGGCCACCACGCGGTCGACCTTGTTGTCCAACGGCTGTGCACGGTCGCGGACGGCCCGCCGCACGCCGCCGCCGCTCCCGCCGCACTCCAGCCGCTCCTCGGCGAACCGCTACCCGAGGAAGGCGGCGACCTGACCGGCCTGCTCGACCAGCTGACCCAGGACGTCCTGCCGCTCGGCATCCGGTTCGACCACCCCCGCTGCTTCGCCTTTGTCCCCACCACCGGCAACTACCCCGCCGTCCTCGCCGACCTGCTCTCCACCGCCCACCTGAGCGTGCCCGGCGCCTGGCTTGTCGGCTCGGGTCCCAGCGCCGTCGAACTGACGGCCCTGAACTGGCTGAAGCAGCTGCTGGGCCTGCCCGACCACTGGGGCGGCCTTTTTGTCAGCGGCGGCTCCCTCGCCAACCTCACGGCACTCGCCGCAGCCCGCGACCACCAGCTCGGCGGCGACCTCACCGGCGCCCGCCTCTACTGTTCCACCCAGGCCCACCCCTCCGTCGCCCGCGCCGCGCACCTGCTGGGCCTGGGCCGCGACCAGTTGGTCGCCCTCGAACCCGACCCCGACCAGCGCCTCGACCCCCGGAACCTGACGGCCCAGCTCGACGCCGACCTGGCCGCCGGTCTCCGGCCCTTCGCGGTCGTCGCCACCGTCGGCACCACCGGCACCGGCGCGGTCGACCCCGTCACGGACCTCGCGCGGCTCTGCCGCCGCCACGGACTGTGGCTGCACGTCGACGGTGCCCACGGCGCGGCGTTCGCCCTCTCCGGTCGCGGCCACGATATGCGGGAAGCGCTGGGGCGAGCCGACTCCCTCACCTTCGACCCCCACAAGTGGCTGTTCCAGCCGTACGAGACCGGCTGCGTCCTGGTCCGCGACCCCGAGCTCCTGAAAGCCACCTTCCGGATGGCCCGCCACCACCTCGACACCGGCTACCTCCACCCCGCCGAGGCCCGCCACGGGGAGGTCAACTTCGACGACCTCGGCCCCCAGCAGTCCCGCGGCCTGCGCGCCCTGAAGGTGTGGCTCTCCCTGAAGACCTTCGGCGCCGCGGCCTTCCGCCGCGCCGTCGACCACGGCCTCCACCTGTCCGACCACGCCGCCGCCCGCATCAACGCCCACCCCGGCCTCGAACTCACCAGCAAGCCCAGCCTCGGCATCCTCACCTTCCGCTGCCGACCCGGGGGCGGCTCCACCGACCCGGCCACCGTCGACCGCCTCCAGCGGTCCGTCAGCGACGCCGTCCGCGCCACGGGCCAGGCGCTGGTCCTGACCACCCGCCTCCGCGGCCGCACGGTCCTCAGGATGTGCACCATCAACCCGGCCACCACCACGGCCGACATCGACACCGCACTCGACCTGGCACACCGGGCGGTGCTCGCCGCTGACCCCCGCCTCTGAGCCCGCCGCAGGCCCGACGTTCCCGGAGCACTCCTCAGACGCCGCCGTACCCCGTCCGACCCACCAAGCAGCAGGTCGGACGGGGTACGGCGGTGCTCGCGTCTCAGATGTCGCGGAAGATCTCGATCTGGGCGCCGATGGAGTTGAGGCGGTCGGCCAGGTCCTCGTAGCCGCGGTTGATGACGTAGACGTTCCGCAGGACGGAGGTGCCCTCGGCGGCCATCATCGCGAGCAGGACGACCACCGCGGGCCGGAGTGCCGGCGGGCACATCATCTCGGCGGCGCGCCAGCGGGTGGGGCCCTCGACCAGGACCCGGTGGGGGTCGAGGAGTTGGAGTCGGCCGCCGAGGCGGTTGAGGTCGGTGAGGTAGATCGCCCGGTTGTCGTAGACCCAGTCGTGGATCAGCGTGGAGCCGTGCGCGGAGGCGGCGATGGCCGCGAAGAACGGCACGTTGTCGATGTTGAGGCCGGGGAACGGCATCGGGTGGATCTTGTCGATCGGCGCCTCCAGCTTGGAGGGCCGCACGGTGAGGTCGATCAGCCGGGTGCGCCCGTTGTCGGCCGGGTACTCGGGGCTGCGGTCGTGGTCGAGGCCCATCTCCTCCAGGACGGCCAGTTCGACCTCCAGGAACTCCACCGGCACACGCCGGATGGTCAGCTCCGACTCGGTGACGACGGCGGCGGCCAGCAGGCTCATGGCCTCGACCGGGTCCTCGGAGGGGGAGTAGTCGACGTCGACGTTGATGTCGGCGCGGCCGTGCACGGTGAGGGTGGTGGTGCCGACGCCCTCCACGGCAACGCCGAGCTGCTCCAGGAAGAAGCACAGGTCCTGGACCATGTAGTTGGAGCTGGCGTTGCGGATGACGGTGACGCCGTCGTGGCGCGCGGCGGCCAGCAGCGCGTTCTCGGTGACGGTGTCGCCGCGCTCGGTCAGCACGATCGGCCGGTCGGGGCGGACGGAGCCCTCGACGAGGCCGTGGTACATGCCCTCGGTGGCGGTCACCTCCAGGCCGAACCGGCGGAGCGCCTGCATGTGCGGCTCGACCGTGCGGGTGCCCAGGTCGCAGCCGCCGGCGTAGGGCAGCTTGAAGCGCTCGGCGCGGTGCAGCAGCGGGCCCATGAACATGATGATCGAGCGGGTGCGGCGCGCGGCCTCCGCGTCGATGCTGTCGAGGTCGAGGTCTGCGGGCGGCACGATCTCCAGGTCGGCGCCGTCGTTGATCCAGCGGGTGCGTACGCCGATGGAGTTCAGCACCTCCAGGAGGCGGTAGACCTCCTCGATGCGGGCGACGCGACGCAGCACGGTGCGGCCGGAGTTGAGCAGCGTGGCGCACAGCAGGGCCACGCACGCGTTCTTGCTCGTCTTGACGTCGATGGCGCCGGAGAGGCGGCGGCGGCCGACCACCCGCAGATGCATCGGGCCGGAGTAGCCCAGGGAGACGATCTCACTGTCCAGCGCCTCGCCGATGCGGGCGATCATCTCAAGGCTGATGTTCTGGTTGCCGCGCTCGATGCGGTTGACCGCGCTCTGACTGGTGCCGAGCGCTTCCGCGAGCTGGCTCTGGGTCCAGCCGCGGTGTTGCCGGGCGTCCCTGATGAGCTTTCCGATGCGTACGAGGTAGTCGTCGGTCATGGCGGTGACCGTATCTCAGATATGAGATGCGCTCACACTTTCGCGCGCCGTGCCAGGTGTCGGACATTCCGGAAATCAGGTTATGGCACGACCCGGTTCCCGGCCCGGGTGGCCGTGCGGGTGGGCGTGTCGGGGGTGTCGCGGCGGCCCGGTCCGAGCCGGGTCGGGAGGTGTGCGGGACGTTTCGGCGCGCTGGGCCGTTCGGGTGAGTGGGGATGGGCGTCGTGTCACGACTCGGGTGCGCGACACCCCGGGCGGGGCATGACTGTCCGGCGGCGATGTACTAGAGTTATCTCGACATCGAGATATCTACCTAAGGGCGTACCGACGCCACTCGGTACTAAGGCGAGCCTAACTTAGGCGTACCTTAGCGCACCGACGAGGTCCTGTGACGGCAGGATCGTGGCAGTACGCGCGAATTCATGCACTGAAGGAGACTGTCGTGTCGGCGAACAGCTTCGACGCCCGCAGCACCCTGCGGGTGGGCGACGAGTCCTACGAGATCTTCCGGCTGGACAAGGTCGAGGGCTCGGCCCGCCTGCCGTACAGCCTCAAGGTCCTGTTGGAGAACCTGCTCCGCACCGAGGACGGCGCGAACATCACCGCCGACCACATCCGGGCGATCGGCGGCTGGGACTCCTCGGCGCAGCCGAGCCAGGAGATCCAGTTCACGCCGGCCCGCGTGATCATGCAGGACTTCACCGGTGTGCCCTGCGTGGTGGACCTGGCCACCATGCGCGAGGCCGTCAAGGAGCTGGGCGGCGACCCGGCCCGCATCAACCCGCTCGCCCCGGCCGAGCTGGTCATCGACCACTCCGTCATCGCCGACAAGTTCGGCACGCCCGAGTCGTTCGCCCAGAACGTCGAGCTGGAGTACGGCCGCAACCGCGAGCGCTACCAGTTCCTGCGCTGGGGCCAGACCGCGTTCGACGAGTTCAAGGTCGTCCCGCCGGGTACCGGCATCGTCCACCAGGTCAACATCGAGCACCTGGCCCGCACTGTCATGGTCCGGAACGGCCAGGCCTACCCCGACACCCTCGTCGGCACCGACTCCCACACCACCATGGTCAACGGCCTCGGCGTGCTCGGCTGGGGCGTCGGCGGCATCGAGGCCGAGGCCGCGATGCTCGGCCAGCCGGTCTCCATGCTGATCCCGCGCGTCGTGGGCTTCAAGCTCACCGGCCAGCTCTCCCCGGGCACCACCGCCACCGACCTGGTGCTGACCATCACCGAGATGCTGCGCAAGCACGGAGTGGTCGGCAAGTTCGTCGAGTTCTACGGTGAGGGCGTCGCCCAGACCTCGCTCGCCAACCGCGCCACCATCGGCAACATGTCGCCGGAGTTCGGCTCCACCGCGGCGATGTTCCCGATCGACGACGAGACCATCAAGTACCTGCGCCTGACCGGCCGCAGCGAGCAGCAGCTCGCGCTGGTCGAGGCGTACGCCAAGGAGCAGGGCCTGTGGCTCGACCCGGCCGCCGAGCCGGACTTCTCCGAGAAGCTGGAGCTCGACCTCTCCACGGTCGTGCCGTCCATCGCCGGACCGAAGCGCCCGCAGGACCGGATCGTCCTCGCCAACGCCGCCGAGCAGTTCGCGCTCGACGTGCGCAACTACGTCTCCGACGACGAGGAGGCCGGCAAGGAGTCCTTCCCGGCCTCGGACTCCCCGGCGCACTCCGACGGCATCCCCTCGCGCCCGACCCAGGTGGTCGCCCCCGACGGCTCCACCTACGAGATCGACCACGGCGCCGTGACCGTCGCCGCGATCACCTCCTGCACCAACACCTCCAACCCCTACGTCATGGTCGGCGCCGCCCTGGTCGCCAAGAAGGCCGTGGAGAAGGGCCTGACCCGCAAGCCGTGGGTCAAGACCACCCTGGCGCCGGGCTCCAAGGTCGTCATGGACTACTACGACCGCGCCGGTCTCACGCCCTACCTCGACAAGCTGGGCTTCAACCTCGTCGGCTACGGCTGCACCACCTGCATCGGCAACTCCGGCCCGCTGCCGGAGGAGGTCTCCAAGGCCGTCAACGAGCACGACCTGGCCGTCACCTCGGTGCTCTCCGGCAACCGCAACTTCGAGGGCCGGATCAACCCCGACGTCAAGATGAACTACCTGGCCTCGCCGCCGCTGGTCGTGGCCTACGCGATCGCCGGCTCGATGAAGGTGGACATCACCCGCGAGGCGCTCGGCGTCGACACCGAGGGCAACCCGGTGTACCTGAAGGACATCTGGCCCTCCGAGCAGGAGGTGAACGAGGTCGTCGCCTCCGCGATCGGCCAGGACATGTTCAGCTCCTCCTACGAGGACGTCTTCGCCGGCGACGCCCAGTGGCAGTCGCTGCCGATCCCCACCGGCAACACCTTCGAGTGGGACGCGGAGTCCACCTACGTCCGCAAGCCCCCTTACTTCGAGGGCATGACGACGGACCCGTCCCCGGTCGGGGACATCGCCGGCGCCCGGGTGCTCGCCAAGCTCGGCGACTCGGTCACCACCGACCACATCTCGCCGGCAGGCGCGATCAAGGCCGACACCCCGGCCGGTCAGTACCTGACCGAGCACGGTGTCTCCCGTCGTGACTTCAACAGCTACGGCTCCCGCCGCGGCAACCACGAGGTCATGATCCGCGGTACGTTCGCCAACATCCGCCTGCGCAACCAGATCGCGCCGGGCACCGAGGGCGGCTACACCCGCGACTTCACCCAGGACGGCGGCCCGGTGTCGTTCATCTACGACGCCTCGCAGAACTACCAGGCCGCCGGCGTCCCGCTGGTCGTCCTGGCCGGCAAGGAGTACGGCTCCGGCTCCTCCCGCGACTGGGCCGCCAAGGGCACCGCGCTGCTGGGCGTCAAGGCCGTCATCGCCGAGTCCTACGAGCGCATCCACCGCTCGAACCTGATCGGCATGGGCGTGCTGCCGCTGCAGTTCCCCGAGGGCGCCTCGGCGGAGAACCTCGGCCTGACCGGCGAGGAGACCTTCGCGATCTCCGGCATCACCGCCCTCAACGAGGGCGGCATCCCGGAGACGGTGAAGGTGAGCACCGACACCGGCGTCGAGTTCGACGCCAAGGTGCGCATCGACACCCCGGGCGAGGCCGACTACTACCGCAACGGCGGCATCATGCAGTACGTGCTGCGCTCGCTGATCAGCAAGTGACGCCGACAGGCCGCTGACCCGGGCGCTCGCCGCCCGAGGTTGCACAAGGGCCGCGTCCGCCACCCGGCGGACGCGGCCCTTCGCCGTCGTCTCACGACTCCGCCACGGGCTCCCGTGGCTCCAGCACCACCACCGCGGTCTCGCGCGAGCGCAGCGCCGCGAAGTCGTCCAACCTCGCCTCCGTCTCCCGCCACCGGGCCCACAGGCGTTCGCGCTCCGAACCGCTCGCCGCCCGGGCCCGCACCAGCCGGGACCCGCCCTTCAGGTCCACCCGCGCGTCCGGATGCTCCCGGAGGTTCAGCCACCAGGCCGGTTCGCCGTCGGCCCAGCCGTTCATGGCCAGCGCGACGAGGTTCCGGCCGTCCTCCAGGTAGGCGATGATCACGCCGCGCTCCCGCCCGGTGCGCCGCCCGACCGTCGTGAGGCACATCGTGCCCCAACGCCGGTCCTTCGGCCGCCAGAGTCCGAGCCGGCCACGGGTGAGGCGGTACACGCGGCGGTGCGCCGACCAGAAGAGTCGTACGAGTCGCCGGTTGGGGAGTCGCGTCCGCGGGCGGTCGGTTCCGTCGGGCATGGGCCACCTTCCGTACGTCCTCGCTCCGGCCGCGTGGCGGCCCTCAAGGGGGACCGTACGGGCCAGGTCTCGACTCGGGAAATATCCCGGAGAAGACTGCAATCGATCTTGCCCAGCCGACGCCGAGTGGACTATACCTATCGGAACCCGGAGCGCCGCCCCTTCCGAAGCGGCCCCGAGCGCACCACCCCAGCTCAAACCGACTGCGGTGTCGGCCCTTTCGCCACAGGCGAGTTGACAGGAAACCCAACACCGCCTGACTCCAGACGAGAAGGCGAGGACTCGCGCATGGGATCCACCGAGGTAGGCCGTCGGGACATACTGAAGCGATCGGCGGCGGCGGGCGCACTCGCGCTGCCGGCGATCGGTGCGCTCTCCTCCTGCGCCACAGGCGGCGGTGACGGCGACAACACCGTGGAGAAGGGCAAGAAGACCGACGACAACCCCCTCGGCGTCAACAAGACCGCGGCTCTGAGCGTTGTCATCTTCAACGGCGGCTACGGAGACCAGTACGCGGTCGACGCCCACAAGGTGTACGAACGGAGCTACGGCAAGGTCAAGCACGAGAAGACCCAGAAGATCCGCACCCGTATGCAGCCCCTCATGGTGAAGGGCAACCCGCCGGACGTCATCAACAACTCCGGCGCCGAGAACATGGACGTGGCCAGCCTCATCGAGAAGGAGCAGGTCGCCGACCTCGCCCCGCTGCTGGACGCGCCCTCGCTGTTCGACCCGCAGAAGAAGGTGCGTGACACCCTCATCCCCGGGACGATCGAGAAGGGCCGGTTCGGAGGCAGCGAGGTCTACCAGCTGAACTACTCCTTCACCGTCTACGGCACCTGGTACTCCAAGACCGCGCTGGAGCGGCTGGACGTTGAGTACCCGAAGACGTGGGACGAGATGCTCGCCGTCTGCGCCAAGGCGAAGAAGCAGGGCATCGCCGGCTGGACGTACGCGGGCAAGCACCCCTACTACTTCGCCTTCACCCTGTACCCCTTCATCGCCAAGATCGGCGGTGCCGACGTGATGAAGGCGATCGACAACCTGGAGCCGAACGCCTGGAAGCACGACGCGGTGCGCAAGGCGTTCGAGGCGTACTACGAGCTCTACGCGAAGGGCTACGTGCTCAAGGGCACCCCCGGCATCGACCACATCCAGTCCCAGACGCAGTGGACCAAGGGCAACGCCCTGTTCATCCCGAACGGTTCGTGGGTGGAGAACGAGGCGCGCAAGACCACCCCGAAGGACTTCCAGATGACGGTGGCGCCGCCCTCCAGCCTGGACAAGTCCGACGCGATGCCCTTCGAGACGGTCTTCGCCGAGGCGAGCGAGCCGTTCATGGTGCCCGCCCAGGCGAAGAACGTCGAGGGTGGCATGGAGTGGCTGCGGGTGATGATGAGCAAGGAGTGCGCGCAGAACTTCACCCAGCTCGTGTCGGCGCTGACCTGCGTCCAAGGTGCCGCCGACGGTCTCGATCTCACGCCGGGCCTCACCTCCGCCGGCGAGGTTCTCAGCGCCGCCGGCGAGAACGTCATCACCCCGCGCATCCACGACTGGTACCTGGAACTCCACAAGGACCAGATCGGCGGCACCATCGCCTCGATGATGGCCGGCGACATGAAGCCCGACGAGGCCGTCAAGCGGTGCCAGGACTTCGCCGACCGCACGGCCAAGGACAGCTCGGTCAAGAAGTACAAGCACACCTGACCTTTTCCCGAGCGGGGAAGCTGACAAGACGGCGCGGCGGCGCGCCACCAGGCACGAGGCGGGGCGGTATGGGGAACGACGCAAGGACGGCGGTGCGCGAGCCCGCCGTGGAAGAGGGGAGCCGCCCGGGGGGTGTGGGCCCCGTGGACCGGCTGCTCTTCGTCGCGGCGTTCTTCCTGCCGCCCCGCCTGACCCCGGCGCGGGTGCGGAACCAGCGGGCGTACCGGAGCATCGACAAGTACCGGTTCGTCTGCTGGTTCCTCGCCCTCCCGCTGCTCGTCTACGCGGTCTTTGTCATCTCGCCGTTCTTCCAGGCGTTCTACTACTCGATGACGGACTGGACGGGCTACAGCTCGGACTTCTCGTTCGTCGGCCTGGACAACTACGCCAGGCTCATGGACGACCCGACGTTCTGGGCCTCCCTGCGCAACAGCCTCTTCCTGCTGGTGCTCGCCCCCGTGGGCACGCTGGCACTCGGCCTGTTCCTGGCCTTCATGCTCCAGGCGGGCGGCAGGAGCCGGCGGAACGAGCCGGTGGCGGGGGTGCGCGGCGCACGCTTCTACAAGATCGTCTACTTCTTCCCGCAGGTCATCTCCGTCGCCATCATCGGCGTGGTCTGGGCCGCGATGTACGACCCGATCACCGGACCGCTCAACGGTGTGCTCCGCGCGGTCGGACTCGAGTCGCTGACCCAGAACTGGCTGGCCGACCCGAAACTCGCCCTGTGGTGCGTGCTGTTCGTCCTGTGCTGGATGTTCGTCGGCTTCTACGTGGTGCTGTTCTCGGCGGCGATGGGTTCCATCCCCAGGGAGATCTACGAGGCCGCGCTGCTGGACGGGGCCCGGCGGCCCACGACCTTCTTCCGGATCACGCTGCCGCTCATCCGCGACACGGTGCACACCGGCTGGATCTACATGGGCATCCAGGCGCTGGACGCCTTTGCCATCGTGCACATCATGACGATCAACAAGGGCGGCCCGGGCGACGCCACCCTCGTCACCCCCGTCTTCCTCTACAAGAAGGCGTTCGACTCCGGCCAGGCCGGCTACGCCACCGCGGTGGGCGTGGTGCTCCTGCTGGTGACGATGGCCTTCTCGGCCGTGATGATGCTGGTCAGCCGTCGCGACCGGATCGAGTACTGAGATGAGCGGAGAGAACCGGACGATGGCCGCCACCCAGACCGCCGAACCCGCCCGGGGC
>NZ_WMLF01000019.1 GCF_014156695.1 Streptomyces durbertensis
GGTGGGGTGGTGGCACGGCGGCGGGCGAGGAGGTGCCAGAGCAACAGGCCGAGGGCGAGCGCGGCGCCGGTGCCGATCGCGGCCCAGCCGAGCAGCGCCCGGGCCCCGCCGCGTTCCGTCGCTTCGGCTTCGGCGGGGGTGAGGCCCTTCTCCGCGGCCTCGCGGTCCCGGTCCGTGACGCCGAAGCCGCCGGCGGCCGCGTCGCCGTCGTACGCGGGGGCGGGTTGGGGTTCGCCGGCGAGGCGGACGCGCAGCGTGATGTCGGCGGACGCGGGGAAGTGGCGTTTCAGCGCGGGGTCGAGGGTGACGGCGACGGTGTACCAGCCGGCGACGCCGGCGTCCCGGACGTTGCCGCCCTCGTAGCGGTTCCCGTAGGCGACGAGGGGTGTGGAGAGGGTGGCGGCGGTCTGGTTGCCGTTGTAGGAGGTGAAGTTGCCCGCGACGAGGTCCGCGCCGGCCGGGTTGAACAGGTTGGCGCCGAGGGCGCGGCTCACGAAGCGCGAGCCGGAGGTGTCGCTGTCGTCCGCGCGTGGGGCGTTGGGGAGTTCGACGCTGGCGAAGAGCTGCTGCCCCCAGTCGACGGGGACGCGGTAGAAGCGGGTCTCGCCGGGCAGGAGCGAGTCCCGCCAGACGCCGTCGCCGACGGCCGGGGCGTTGCCGATGCCGGTTCCGCCGTCGACCTTCCTCGCCTCGCCGCCGGGCGGGGGCGGCGGTTCGGTGTCCTCGCCGGTGTCGGCGGGGGCGGCGGGTGTCTTGCCCTTGAGGCCGGGTTCGAGCAGGTAGCGGATCTCCAGCGGCCAGTCGGCGGGGTCGGAGGTCGGCTCGTCCTTCCTGGTGACCTTGAACAGGTAGGGGCCGGCCTTCTGGCAGTTGGTGTCGTCGCCGCCGATGCGGCGGGCGGCGTGGTCGCCGACGGGGTAGGCGGCGCCGTCGCCGCGGAAGGCGGCGTCGCCGTTGCTCCGGCAGTTCCGGCCGTCGGTGGTGGAGAGTTCCATTCTCAGTCCGTCGCCGAATCCGCCGACCTTGGTGCCGGGCTCGGGGTGGGCGAGGGCGGCGAGGTAGGCGGTGGAGCTGTCGTCGAGTTCGACGGCGTAGTACTTCTCCTCGCCGCGGCCGATGGTGTCCCGGTACCAGCCGGGGGTGTCGAGCCGGGGCGCGTCGGCGCTGCTGGCGGTGCCGGTGACGGGTTTCGCGGAGGAGGCGGCCTCGTAGGCGGCGGGGCGCTTGTCCGCGTCGGTGGCGTGGGCGGTGCCGGGGACGGTCGCGGAGGCGAGCGCGGTGCCGAGGGCGAGGGTGAGCGCCGTGGCGCGGCCCGCGCGAAGGGCGGGGAGGCGGCGGGCCCCGCCTCGGTCGCGGCCGGGCGGCGCGGGTCGGTCGCGGCCGACGTGTGCGGTGGCTGGTCGTGTGTTGACCGAGTCGGCCATCTGCCGCCCCTCCCGGTGCTGTTGGGCCTCTGTTGTGCCTGCGGGCCGTCCGTCGTGCGCCGCCGGACTCATCGGTTTCTGCGGTCACCGGTCCGGCGTTCCCGCCGGTAACCGTGTTTTCGGCCTGCTTCTCCCCGGCCCGTCCGTGTCACGCGCGGCCTCTCCCCCGCGGCCGGTCGGCCCGGTGGGCCGCTCCGCGCGGTGACGGTGATCCGTGCCGACCTCGCGGACGACCGTACGAGTTTGCTGACGCACACCTCAAGGGGTGGGCCGTCACGTTCCGGCAACAGGACGTGGACACGGCGAAGCCCCGGGGAGTCGGACTCCGGCCGGGGCTTCACACAAACGCTGGGGGTGTCGCGGCTCACGCACCCGGGCCCGCGGGCACCGAGTCGGTGGCCTCCGTCCACAGGTCCTGCTCGGCCCGGTCCGCCTGGATCTGGCGGTACACGAGGAGCCCACCGATGGCGGCCAGCGCGACCAGGAGAAACTTCTTCACGGCGCTACCTCGTCCTTCTGGAAGACGTCAAAACCATACTGGCGCCCGATGATACCCAACATGTGCGTGCACGCCCCGGGCCGCACCGCGCCGCGTCGAACCGCCTCCGGGCGGCGCACATCCGCCCTGCCGGGCCAGGTGTTTGCACTGGTGTCCGACCGTGGTGGCGGGGCCTCGTCCGTACTGCCGCCACCGGTTACGTCATACGGCGCGTGAACGGAACACGGGGCCGGCGCTGGGCGTTGTCAGAGCCCGCGGGCCCGACAATGACCGGAAACCGACACCGCCCGAGGCCGGCAGCCGGACGGAGAGGAAGCCAGAGGGACATGGCAGTGATGACGGGGCCGGAGGTCGACGACCTCACGCGGTGCGCGGTGCTCTTCGAGGCGGCCGACCCGCCCCGCACCGGCACGGTGGTCTTCTGGGACCCCGACGGCGGCCCGCCACCGCGACACGAAGGACACGCCGGCGAGGCGGGCAGGACGGCGGCCGGCCCCGTGGAGGCCGGCCCCGTGGAGACCGACACCGTGGAGACCGACACCGTGGAGGTCGTCGCCGTGGAGGGCGGGGTCCCCGTCACCCGGTCCGTGCCCGCCGTGCGGCTGTCGGTCGCCGACGCGCTGCCCGTGCTGGCGCGGGCGGCCAGGCCGGACACGGAGGCGCATCCGGCCGCCGCGTTCTGGGGCGGGGCGACCGCGATCGCCCTGCACCTCGCGGCGCGGGAGCGGCTGCTGCCGGGGGTGACGCCGGCCGGCTACGACTCCTGGCGGACCGGCCCGCTGGACCTGGACGACGTGGCGCGGATAAGGGAGCTGGCCGGTGCCGCGCCGCCCGAGGCGTACAACGTCCCGCTGCCGGGCACCGGTGGCGCGGCCGTGCGGCTGCCCGAACCGGAGGGCCTGGTGCGGGCGTTCCTGGACGCCGTCGCGGACACGCTGCCGCGCACCCCCGCCGCGCCCGCGGCGACCGGCCGCGCGGCGTTCGCCGCGGTCGAGCCGCAGCGCGTGCCCCAACTGCGCAGCTGGGCCGAGGAGGTCTCGGCCGGCCTCGACTCCGGTGTGCGGGTCTCCCTGCGGGTCGACCTCACGGCCGCCGTCCCCGGTGCGGACGAGGCGCCCGCCCTGCGCCTGGTGCCGCGCGCCCACAGCCTCGCCGACCCCACCCTCGCGCTCGACGCGGCTGAGCTGTTCGCGAGCGTCGACCACGCGCTCGGCCCGCGCGCCCAGGCCGACACGGTGCTCAGCCTCCGCCGCGCCGCGGACGTGTGGCCGCCGTTGGAGCGGCTGCTGCCGGTACCGGACGCCATGGCGCTGTCCGACCGGGACGTGACCGAGCTGCTGACCGGCGGCGCCGGCCGGCTGCGGGCGCACGGCATCGACGTGCTCTGGCCCGAGGACGTCCACCGTGCGCTGACCGCCCGCGCGGTCCTCGGCGCGGACCTCCCCGCGCCCGCCGACCCGCGGTCCTTCTTCCGCGGCGACGGCACCGTCCCGCTGCGCCGGGAGCTTGTCCTCGACGGTGAGCCGCTGACCGCGGAGGAGTCGGCGGCGGTCGCCACCGGCGGGCCCGTCGTACGGCTGCGGGGCGGCTGGGTGCTGGTCGACGCGGAGTCGGCCCGCCTGGCGCGCGACCGCGAGGCGGGCTCGCTGACCGCGATCGAGGCGCTGGCCGTCGCGCTGACCGGGTACGTGCGGATCGGTACCGAGCAGGTGCCGGTCGCGCCCACCGAGTGGCTCAGGGCGCTGCGGGCCCGCCTCGCCGACCCGGACGGCGGCGGCGAGCCCGTCCGCAGACCCGCCGCGCTCGACGCCACGTTGCGCGACTACCAGCTGCGCGGCCTGCGCTGGCTGGACCGGATGACGTCGCTCGGCCTCGGCGGCTGCCTCGCCGACGACATGGGCCTGGGCAAGACCGTCCAGCTCATCGCGCTGCACCTGCTGCGCCAGGAGCACACGGACGGCGGCGGCCCGACGCTTGTCGTCTGCCCCGCCTCGCTGATGGGCAACTGGCAGCGGGAGATCGGCAGGTTCGCGCCCGGCACGCCCGTGCGCCGCTTCCACGGCACCGGACGCACCCTCGAAGGCGCCGACGACGGCTTTGTCCTCACCACGTACGGGACGATGCGCCTCGACGCCGACCGGCTGGCCGAACACCGCTGGGGCATGGTCGTCGCCGACGAGGCCCAGCACGTCAAGAACGCGCGCTCGGGGACGGCGAGGGCACTGCGGCTGATCCCCGCCGACGCGAGGATCGCGCTGACCGGTACGCCGGTCGAGAACAGTCTCTCCGAGCTGTGGGCGATCCTCGACTGGACGACGCCCGGACTGCTCGGCGGGTACGGCGAGTTCCGCCGCCGCTGGATGGCGCCGCTCGACGCGGAACGCGCGGAGGCCGCCGAGCGCGGGGAGGCGGCGGGGGAGCGGCCCGCCGCGCGGCTCTTCGCCGGCCTCGTACGGCCCTTCCTGCTGCGCCGCCGCAAGTCCGACCCGGGCATCGCGCCCGAACTGCCGCCCAAGACCGAGACGGACCGCCCGGTCGCGCTCACCGCCGAGCAGTCGGCGCTCTACCGCGGCCAGGTGGAGGAGGTGATGGACCGGATCCGGGACAGCGAGGGCATCAACCGCAGCGGGCTGGTCCTCAAGCTGCTCACCGGGCTGAAGCAGATCTGCAACCACCCCGCCCACTTCCTCAAGGAGGACGGAACGGCGCTCACCGGCCGCTCGGGCAAACTGGACCTGCTCGACGAACTCCTCGACACGATCATCACCGAGGACGGCGCCGCGCTGGTGTTCACCCAGTACGTGACGATGGCGCGGCTGCTGGAGCGGCATCTGCGGGAGCGCGGCGTCCCGGCCCAACTGCTGCACGGCGGAACGCCGGTGGCCAGGCGGGAGGAGCTGGTCCGGCGCTTCCAGAACGGCGAAGTGCCGGTGTTCCTGCTGTCGTTGAAGGCGGCCGGCACCGGACTCAACCTCACCCGCGCCGACCACGTCGTGCACTACGACCGCTGGTGGAACCCGGCGGTCGAGGCCCAGGCCACCGACCGCGCGTACCGCATCGGCCAGACCAGGCCCGTCCAGGTGCACCGGCTGATCGCGGAGGGCACGGTGGAGGACCGCATCGCCGCCCTGCTGGAGTCGAAGAAGGAACTGGCGGACGCGGTGCTCGGCACGGGCGAGCAGGCGCTGACGCGGCTGACCAACGACGAGCTGGCCAACCTCGTCGAGCTGAGGAGCATGTGATGGGCGGGGCACGGGACCGCGGGGCACAGGACCGAGGCGCACGGGACCGAGGCGCACGGGGCTACCCCGCGTTCGCCGTACGCCGCGGCGGACGCGCACGCGGGCAGTCGTTCTGGGCCAGGGCCTGGGCCGACGCCGTGGAGGACACCTGGAGCGAGGAGGAGCCGCTGAAGAAGGGGCGGGCCTTCGCCCGCACCGGACGGATCGGCCCGATCGCGGTCGCCCCCGGCCGGGTCTCGGCGGAGGTCCACGGCGGCGACACCGCCCACACCACCGTGCTCACCCTGCGGGAGCTGGACGACCGGCAGTGGGAACTCCTCTGGGAGAAGGCCGCCGACCGGCCCGCCGTGGCGGAGGCGCTGCTGGCGGGCGAACTGCCCGAGGACCTGCTGGAGTCGGCGGAGGACGCCCGGCTGCGGCTGCTGCCGGGCCACGGCGACCTGGAGGCGGACTGCGGCTGCGACACCCCGGACCACCCCTGCCCGCACACCACGGCGCTGTGCTACCAGCTGTCGTGGCTGCTGGACAAGGACCCGTCGCTGCTCCTGCTCCTCCGCGGCCGTGAACTCGACGAGGCCGCGGAGGAACTGAAGTCCGAACTGCTGCTGCGCGCGATGACGGACCACGCGTCGACCACCGCCGCCGCCGACGACGCCCACGACACCGCCGCCGACTCAGGCGACACCGGCGGCTCCGAGGAGCCCGGCGGCGCCCGGCCGCCGCGCCCCCGTCCGGTGGACACTTCCGCGCCGGGCCGGGACCCGGTGGCCGCGTGGGCCGCCGCGGGTGCGGCGGCCCGGCTGCCCGCCCCGCCGCCGCTGCCCCCCGCCCCGGCCACCGACGACGAGCCGGTCACCGGCATCGAGGCCGACCCGCTCGACCGGTTGGTCACCGACGCGGCCGTACGGGCGCGCGGCCTGCTGGCGTACGCCCTCGGGCTGGCGGCGGAGCCGGCCCGGCCGCTCGACCTGTGGCGGGACACGGTACGCATCGCGGCCACCCACCCGGACCCGAGGGTTCCGGCGCGGCTGCGCGAGAGCTGCGGCAGGCCGCCGGAGGAGCTGGACCGCGCGGCCGCCGCCTGGCGCACCGGCGGGGCGGCCGGGCTGGAGGTGCTGGAGCGGACCTGGTCGCCGTCCGCGCAGGAGACCGTCCGCGCGCGGGCGGCGCTCGCGGCGGGCCTGGAGGCGGACGAGGCGTCCGGGCTCGACGTGCGCGACAACCACTGGACCCTCCCCGAGCGGGGGCTCCAGCTCCGCCTCGGCCGCGACGGCCGCTGGTACCCGTCCCGCCGCGAGGCGGACACATGGTGGCCGGCGGGCCCTCCGCACGGCGACCCCTCGGACGCCCTGATGGAGCTGGTCGAGGGCTGAGTGTCCGGCTGCCGCCGGTTGGTGTCGGCCGTGGATGTCAAAGACCCCCGACCGGTCCCGGTCGGGGGTCTTTTTGCTGGTGGGGCTAACAGGACTTGAACCTGTGGCCTCTTCCTTATCAGGGAAGCGCTCTAACCGTCTGAGCTATAGCCCCGCGCTGCACGGAAAGATTAGCGCACTTCAGGCCAGGTCCCAAATCGCCTTTCGCCCGGCCCGAGGGCGCCGTCCGACCGGCCCGGAAGGGCCTGCCGGGCCGGCTCGGAAGCCGGCCCGGCGGGGTCTCACTCGTCCTCGGCGAGCGTCAGCTCGACACCGCCGACAAAGCCGGCGGAGAGGTTGTAGATGAACGCGCCGAGGGTGGCCAGGGCGGTCGCCAGGACGACGTCGATGACGGCGATCAGCCCGGTGAAGGTGAGCACGCGCGGCAGCGACAGGAAGGTCTCCAGGTCGAAGCCGCCGCCGTCGGCGGACTCCGTCGCCTCGCCGAGTATCGCCCCGATGGAGGAGAAGACGCCCATCGCGTCCATGACCATCCACAGGACGGCGACGGCCACGAGCGTGCAGATGCCGAGCGCGATGGACAGCAGGAAGCTGACCTTCATCACCGACCACGGGTCGACCTTCGCCACCCGCAGCCGCGCCTTGCGGACCCGGGGGACCGTGCGGGCGCCGGTGCGGGGCCGGCGGACGCCGCCCTGGAGGACGTCGCCCTGGACGTCGCCGCCGTCCGCGTCGGCGGTCGGGGGCCCGGCGGGCGCGCCCGCCGGGGTGCCGGCCGGCGGGGTGGTCTGCGGCGGCTGCGGGCCTTGTCCGCCGGGCGGGGCCGGGTAGGCCTGCGGCGGGTGGTGCGGCTGTGCCTGCGGTTGCTTGGCACCTGTCATGGTTGCTCCCCCACGGTGGGATCGGCACTGGTGGACGCCGAGCGGCGGAGGGAGCCGCCGGGGGTCGCGCCCCCGGCCGGCTCGTCACGTCTCCGGCTCACGCCCTCAGCCCTCGCTGTCCGTGCTGTCCGTGCTGTCCGTGGCTGTGTTCGCGGTGGTGTCCTGGTCCGGGGTGTCCGCACCGGGCTCCGCCGCATCGACGGCCTCGACTTCCTCGGCCTCTCGGCCCGCCTCGGCGTTGCGGGCGATACCGACGACGGCGTCCCGCTTGCCCAGGTTGATCAACTGGACACCCATCGTGTCACGACCGGTCTCCCGCACCTCGTTGACCCGCGTGCGGATCACTCCGCCGCCGAGTGTGATCGCCAGGATCTCATCGGTCTCCTCGACGACCAGGGCGCCGACGAGCGAGCCCCGGTCCTCGACGATCTTGGCGGCCTTGATGCCCAGGCCGCCGCGGCCCTGGACGCGGTACTCGTCGACGTTGGTGCGCTTGGCGTAGCCGCCGTCGGTGGCGGTGAACACGTAGGTGTTCGGCCGGACGACGTTCATCGACAGCAGCTCGTCGCCCTCGCGGAAGCTCATGCCCTTCACGCCCGAGGTGGCCCGGCCCATGGGCCGCAGCGCCTCGTCGGTCGCGGTGAAGCGGATCGACTGGGCCTTCTTGCTGATGAGCAGCAGGTCGTCCTCGGCGGAGACGAGTTCGGCGCCGATCAGCTCGTCGTCGGCACCGTCGTCCGTCTGGCGGAGGTTGATGGCGATGACACCGCCGGAGCGCGGCGAGTCGTAGTCCTTGAGCGGCGTCTTCTTCACCAGGCCGGACTTCGTGGCCAGCACCAGGTAGGGCATGGCCTCGTAGTCGCGGATGGCGAGGATCTCGGCGATCTGCTCGTCCGGCTGGAACGCGAGCAGGTTCGCCACGTGCTGGCCGCGCGCGTCCCGACCGGCGTCGGGAAGCTCGTACGCCTTGGCGCGGTAGACGCGGCCCTTGTTGGTGAAGAACAGCAGCCAGTGGTGCGTGGTGGAGACGAAGAAGTGGTCGACGATGTCGTCCTCCTTCAGCTTCGTTCCGCGCACCCCCTTCCCGCCGCGCTTCTGGGCCCGGTAGTCGTCGGTCTTGGTGCGCTTGACGTAGCCGCCGCGGGAGATCGTGACGACGATGTCCTCCTCGGCGATCAGGTCCTCGATGGACATGTCGCCCTCGAAGGGCACCAGCTGGGTGCGGCGGTCGTCGCCGAACCGCTCGACGAGCGCGGCCAGTTCCTCGCTGATGATGCCGCGCTGCCGCACGGGGGAGGCGAGGATCTTGTTGTACTCGGTGATCTTCGCCTGGAGTTCGTCGTGCTCGGCGGTGATCTTCTGGCGCTCCAGCGCGGCGAGGCGCCGCAGCTGCATCTCCAGGATCGCGTTCGCCTGGATCTCGTCGATCTCCAGCAGGCCCATCAGGCCCGACCGCGCCACGTCGACGGTGTCGCTCCGCCGGATCAGCGCGATGACCTCGTCGATCGCGTCGAGCGCCTTCAGCAGACCGCGCAGGATGTGGGCGCGCTCCTCGGCCTTCCGCAGCCGGAAGCGGGTGCGCCGCACGATGACGTCGACCTGGTGGGCGACCCAGTTGCGGATGAAGGCGTCCAGCGACAGCGTGCGCGGCACGCCGTCCACCAGGGCCAGCATGTTCGCGCCGAAGTTCGTCTGCAGGTCGGTGTGCTTGTAGAGGTTGTTCAGCACGACCTTGGCGACGGCGTCCCGCTTGAGGACGATCACCAGCCGCTGGCCGGTGCGCGAGCTGGTCTCGTCGCGCACGTCGGCGATGCCGGCGATGCGGCCGTCCTTGACCAGGTCGGCGATCTTCAACGCCAGGTTGTCCGGGTTGACCTGGTACGGCAGTTCGGTGACCACCAGGCACTGGCGGCCCTGGATCTCCTCGACCTCCACCACGGCCCGCATGGTGATCGAGCCGCGCCCGGTGCGGTACGCCTCCTCGATTCCCTTGCGGCCCACGACCAGGGCGCCGGTGGGGAAGTCCGGGCCCTTGATGCGGGCGAGCAGCGCCTCCAGCAGCTCGTCGTTGGACGCCTCGGGGTTCTCCAGGTACCACTGGGCGCCGGCGGCGACCTCGCGCAGATTGTGCGGCGGGATGTTCGTCGCCATGCCGACGGCGATGCCCGCGGAGCCGTTGACCAGCAGGTTCGGGAAGCGGGACGGGAGGACCGTCGGCTCCTGGTTGCGGCCGTCGTAGTTGTCCTGGAAGTCGACGGTGTCCTCGTCGATGTCCCGGAGCATCTCCATGGCCAGCGGCGCCATCTTGCACTCGGTGTACCGCATGGCCGCCGCCGGGTCGTTGCCCGGCGAGCCGAAGTTGCCGTTGGAGTCCACCAGCGGCATCCGCATCGACCAGTGCTGCGCCAGGCGGACCAGCGCGTCGTAGATCGAGGAGTCGCCGTGCGGGTGGTAGGTGCCCATCACGTCGCCGACGACGCGGGCGCACTTGTAGAAGCCCTTCTCGGGCCGGTACCCGCCGTCGTACATCGCGTACAGCACCCGGCGGTGCACCGGCTTGAGGCCGTCCCGCACGTCCGGCAGCGCACGCGAGACGATGACGCTCATCGCGTAGTCGAGGTACGAGCGCTGCATCTCCGTCTCGAGCGTCACCGGCTCGATCCGCATGCCGGCGCCCTGGGCCGGGTCCGGGGCGTCGACGGCCTCGGAGGCGGGGGTGT
Organism: Streptomyces durbertensis; assembly: GCF_014156695.1. Lineage (GTDB taxonomy): Bacteria > Actinomycetota > Actinomycetes > Streptomycetales > Streptomycetaceae > Streptomyces > Streptomyces durbertensis. The sequence continues at coordinate 10,140 of NZ_WMLF01000019.1, forward strand.
TCTGGTCGGCCATAGTGTTCGAAGTCCCTTTCTGGATGCGGCGGTGGGCCGACTCAGATGTCGAGGAAGCGGACGTCCTTGGCGTTGCGCTGGATGAAGGAGCGCCGCGACTCCACGTCCTCGCCCATCAGGATGGAGAACAGGTCGTCCGCCGCCGCCGCGTCGTCGATGGTCACCTGCCGCAGCACCCGGTGCTCGGCGTCCATCGTCGTGATGCGCAGCTCCTCGGCGTTCATCTCGCCCAGACCCTTGAACCGCTGCACCGAGTCGTCCCTGGTGCGCTTGCCGCTCTCCCGGCCGAGGCGCAGCAGCTGGTCGCGCTCCCGGTCGGAGTAGGCGTACTCGAAGTCGTCCCGGCCCCACTTGATCTTGTACAGCGGCGGCTGCGACAGGAAGACGTGCCCGGCCTCCACCAGCGGCCGCATGAAGCGGAACAGCAGCGTCAGCAGCAGGGTGTTGATGTGCTGGCCGTCGACGTCCGCGTCCGCCATCAGAATGATCTTGTGGTAGCGGAGCTTCTCGATGTCGAAGTCCTCGTGGATACCGGTGCCGAACGCCGAGATCAGCGCCTGGACCTCGGTGTTCTGCAGGACCTTGTCGATCCGCGCCTTCTCCACGTTGAGGATCTTGCCCCGGATCGGCAGGATCGCCTGGTACTGCGGGTCGCGGCCGGACTTCGCCGAACCACCGGCGGAGTCACCCTCGACGATGAAGATCTCGCACTTCGTCGCGTCGTTCGACTGGCAGTCCGACAGCTTGCCCGGCAGCGACGCCGTCTCCAACAGGCCCTTCCGGCGGGTCAGGTCCCGCGCCTTGCGGGCCGCGACCCGGGCCGTCGCCGCCTGGATGCCCTTGCGGATGATGTCCGCGGCCTCCACCGGGTTCCGGTCCAGCCAGTCGGCCAGGTGCTCGTGGACGACCTTCTGCACGAAGGTCTTCGCCTCCGTGTTGCCCAGCTTCGTCTTCGTCTGGCCCTCGAACTGCGGCTCGCCCAGCTTGATCGAGATGATCGCCGTCAGACCCTCGCGGATGTCCTCACCGGTGAGGTTGTCGTCCTTCTCCCGCAGCAGCTTCTTGTCCCGCGCGTAGCGGTTCACCAGGCCGGTCAGCGCCGCCCGGAAACCCTCCTCGTGGGTACCGCCCTCGTGGGTGTGGATCGTGTTCGCGTAGCTGTACACACCCTCGCTGTACTGGGTGTTCCACTGCATCGCGATCTCGACGGAGAGCATCCGCTCCTTGTCCTCCGCCTCGACGTCGATGATCGAGGGATGGACCGGCTCCCCCTTGCGGGAGTTGAGATGACGCACGAAGTCGGAGAGGCCGCCCTCGTAGTGGTACGTCACCGTGCGGGCCTGGTCCTCGTCGGCGGAGCTCGCGGTGTCCGCGCCCGAGGTCTGCTTGGCCGCGTCCCGCTCGTCCGTCAGCGAGATCGTCAGCCCCTTGTTCAGGAACGCCATCTCCTGGAAACGCCGGGACAGCGTCTCGAACGAGTAGTGAGTCGTCTCGAAGATGTCGGCGTCGGCCCAGAAGGTGACCGAGGTGCCCGTCTCGTCCGTCGTCTCGTTGCGGGCGAGCGGCGCCGTCGGCACGCCGAGCTTGTAGTCCTGCGTCCAGCGGTGGCCGTCCCGCTTGACCTCGACGGACACCCGCGTCGACAGGGCGTTCACCACGGACACGCCCACGCCGTGCAGACCGCCGGAGACGGCGTAGCCGCCACCGCCGAACTTGCCGCCCGCGTGGAGGACCGTCAGCACGACCTCCACGGCCGGCTTGCCCTCCGACGGCACGATGTCGACCGGGATGCCACGGCCGTTGTCCACGACCCGCACACCGCCGTCGGCCATCAACGTCACGTCGATGGTGTCCGCGTGGCCCGCCAGCGCCTCGTCGACGGAGTTGTCCACGACCTCCTGTACCAGGTGGTGCAGGCCGCGCTCACCCGTCGACCCGATGTACATGCCGGGCCGCTTGCGGACCGCGTCGAGGCCCTCGAGCACGGTGATCGCGCTGGCGTCGTACGACGACTCCCCCAGTGGAGCGGAAGAGCCGTCGTCGGCGGTGGACGGAAGATTCTCGTTGGGGTTGCCGGAATCGGCCACGAAGCGCCCTTTCTGGCACAGCACAAGCAGCTCCCGTCACTCGGGAGCGGCTGCGTCGTTCGACTAGGTCCGCACAAGGCAGGTAGCCGCCAGTCTACCGGTACCGCCGGGGTGAATGGGGGTTTGCAGGCGCCTGAGTCCGCATGTGGCGCCCTGAACCGCCGGTTGCCGACTCCCTATATGCGGCCCGGACCTCTGGGACGCTCACAGGGGCGCTCAGCGCTTCGCCCTGTCAACCTCCGATTACCGTGAGCGGGGTCACCCCGGACCCTCCCGCACCACCCTTCCCGGACGTCCCCGGGACCCGCCCGTTCACCACCGGCGCTGAGGTCTTCCGGGGCTGCCGGGGCCGCCGCGTCCGCGGCCGCTTCCGGGCGCCAGCACCTCGATCGCCAGGACCGTGCCGTTCCCCAGCTCCTCGTTCAGCCGCCGCACCAGCACCGGCGCCAGCCGCCGCAGCTCCGTCGCCCACGCCGCCGTGTCGCAGCGCACGCGCAGCACCCGGGACTCCTCGTCGTAGCCCGCCGGCTGCCAGTGCTCGGCGTTCTTACCGCCCACGATCTCCGGCCAGCGCCCGGCCACCCCGCCGACCGCCATCGGCATCTCCCAGCCGCGCTCGGTCTTGAGCCGCTCGATCGCCGCCCCCAGCGGCAGCGGGTCACGGCCGTCCCGGCGCGCCCCCGACCGGGGACCGCCACCGCGCCGCACCTGCTCACGCTGCCGGCTCAACTCGCCGCGCTCCCGCGCCCGTTCCTTCGCCGCGAACAACGCCACCCGGGCCAGGTCCAGGCCCGTGGACTCCGGCACGCCCGGTCCCGTGGGGCCGCTGTTCTCCGCGGGGCCACCCGTCACGCCCGTCACGCCCGCCTCACCTCGCCGTCCGACACCTCGAACCGGGTACCCGTCAACGCCGCCGGCACGTCCTCCGACACCGCCGCCGTCACCAGCACCTGCTCACCCGGCTCCACCAACTCCGCCAACCGCTCCCGCCGCCGCGCGTCCAGCTCGGCGAACACGTCGTCCAGCACCAGCACCGGCTCCGCCCCGGCGCCCTCCGCGCGCAGCAGGTCGTAGGAGGCCAGCCGCAGCGCCAACGCGTACGACCAGGACTCGCCGTGACTCGCGTACCCCTTCGCCGGGAAGTCCCCCAGGTTCAGCAGCAGATCGTCCCGGTGCGGGCCGACCAGCGTCACCCCGCGCTCGATCTCCTGCCGCCGCGCCTGGCCCAGCAGCCCGGCGAGCCGCTCCGCCAGCTCCTCCCGGCCGGCCGGCGCCAACTCCGACTCCCCCAGCCCCCGGTACCCGAGCCGCACCGGGCCGCCGCCCGGCGCCAGCGCCTCGTATGCCTTGTCCACCAGCGGCGTCAGCACCGCCACCAGGTCCAGGCGCTGCGCAAGCAGCTCCGCCCCGACCCGCGACAGATGCTGGTCCCAGACGTCCAACGTCGACAGGTCCGTCGAACGGCCGCCGTGCCGCCGCGCCATCGCCGCCGACTTCAGCAGCGTGTTCCGCTGCTTGAGCACCCGCTCGTAGTCCGCCCGCACCCCGGCCATCCGGGGCGAACGCGCCGTGACCAGCTCGTCCAGGAAACGCCGGCGCTCCCCCGGATCGCCCTTCACCAGGCTCAGGTCCTCCGGCGCGAACAGCACCGAGCGCACGATGCCCAGCACGTCCCGGGGCCGCACCTGGGAGGAGCGGTTGATCCGCGCCCGGTTCGCCCGGCCCGGGTTCAGCTCCAACTCGACGAGCTGCTGGCGCTCGCCCTCCCGCACGGCCGCCCGCACCACCGCGCGGTCCGCCCCCCGCCGCACCAGCGGCGCGTCCGAGGAGACCCGGTGGCTGGCCAGGTTCGCCAGATAGCCGACCGCCTCGACCAGGTTCGTCTTGCCCTGGCCGTTCGGCCCCACAAAGGCCGTCACTCCCGGATTCAACTCCACCTCGGCCCGGGAGTACGAGCGGAAGTCGGCGAGGGACAGATGCGTCAGATGCATGGCGTGCGCGTCGTCCTCCCGCGCCCCGCGGGGCGCCTCACCACCGGTCGGCCGCCTCGGCGGCCGACCGACTACTTCCCGCTCTCGCGGCTCGTTCCGACTCGCGCCGCTACTTGCGGCTCTCGACCGCGTGCCCGCCGAACTGGTTGCGCAGCGCGGCGATCATCTTCATCTGCGGCGAGTCCTCCTGGCGGGACGCGAACCGGGCGAACAGCGAGGCCGTGATCGCCGGCAGCGGCACCGCGTTGTCGATCGCCGCCTCCACCGTCCAGCGTCCCTCACCCGAGTCCTGCGCGAAGCCGCGCAGCCCGTCCAGGTGCTCGTCGTCGTCCAGCGCCCGCACGGCCAGGTCCAGCAGCCACGAGCGGATGACCGTGCCCTCCTGCCAGGAGCGGAAGACCTCCCGGACGTCCGTGACGGAGTCCACGGCCTCCAGCAGCTCCCAGCCCTCGGCGAAGGCCTGCATCATCGCGTACTCGATGCCGTTGTGGACCATCTTCGCGAAGTGCCCGGCGCCCACCTTGCCGGCGTGCACCGCGCCGAACTCGCCCTCCGGCTTGAGCGCGTCGAAGACCGGCTGGACCTTCGCCACGTTCTCGGCGTCGCCGCCGTACATCAGCGCGTAGCCGTTCTCCAGGCCCCACACGCCGCCGGAGACGCCGCAGTCCACAAAGCCGATGCCGCGCGCCGCCAGCTCCTCGGCGTGCTTCTCGTCGTCCGTCCAGCGGGAGTTCCCGCCGTCCACCACGACGTCGCCCGGGGACAGCAGCTCGGCCAGCTCGTCGATGGTCGACTGGGTCGCGGCGCCGGCCGGGACCATCACCCACACCACACGCGGCCCGCTCAGCGTGTCCACAAGCTCCTTCAGGCTGTGGACATCGGCGAGGTCCGGGTTGCGGTCGTATCCGACGACGGTGTGGCCTGCGCGGCGGATGCGCTCGCGCATGTTGCCGCCCATCCTGCCGAGACCGATGAGACCGAGCTCCATCAGCGGGCCTTTCCTGGTGATCATGGCGTGCCTGACCTGGGCGCGCCTGGTGGTGCCTGACGGGACGAGCCTACGCCCGCCCCGCCGCGCACATCCGTGGGCTCAACCGCTCATCGGTGAGGGCCGCCCGGAGCCGCTCAGCCGCTCAGCCGCACCGGCATGATCAGGTACTTGTAGGCGTTGTCCGCCTCCGCGTCGACCGCCGGCTTGCCGCCGAGCAGCGCCGGCTTCGTGGACGTCGTGAACGACAGCTGCGCGACGGGGGAGTCGATCGCGCTGAGGCCCTCCAGCAGGAAGCCGGGGTTGAAGGCGATCGAGATGTCGTCGCCGTCCAGCTTCGCGTCCACCCGCTCCACAGCCTGTGCGTCGTCCGACGAGCCGGCCTCCAGGATCAGCACGCCCTGCTCGAAGCTCAGCCGCACCGGGGTGTTCCGCTCGGCGACCAGCGCCACACGCTTCACGGCCTCCACGAACGGCGCCGTCTCGATCACCGCGACCGAGTTGAACTCGGTGGGGAACAGCGTCCGGTACTTCGGGAGGTCGCCCTCCAGCAGCCGCGTGGTCGTACGGCGGCCGGCGCCCTCGAAGCCGATCAGGCCCTCGCCGGCACCGGAGCCGGACAGCGCGAGCGAGACGTGCTCACCGCCGCTGAGCGACTTCGCCGTGTCCAGCAGCGTCTTCGCCGGCACCAGGGCCACCGCGGAGACGTCCGGGGACTCCGGCTTCCACAGGAACTCGCGGACCGCGAAGCGGTAGCGGTCGGTGGAGGCCAGGGTGACCGTGTCGCCCTCGATCTCGATGCGCACACCCGTCAGCACCGGCAGCGTGTCGTCGCGCCCGGCGGCGATGGCCACCTGGCTGACGGCGGCCGCGAACACCTCGCCCGGGACCGTGCCCGTGGCGGTCGGCATCTCCGGCAGCGCCGGGTACTCCTCCACAGGGAGCGTGTGCAGCGTGAACCGCGACGATCCACAGACCACCGTCACCCGTACACCGTCTGTGGAGATCTCCACCGGCCGGTTCGGCAGCGCCCGGCTGATGTCGGCGAGCAGCTTGCCGGAGACGAGGACCGTGCCCTCCTCCTCGACGTCCGCCTCGATCGACACCCGCGCCGAGACCTCGTAGTCGAAGCCGGAGAGGCTCAGCACGCCTTCCTCCGCCTTCAGCAGCAGCCCCGCGAGCACCGGCACCGGCGGCCGGGCGGGGAGGCTCTTGGCGGCCCACGCCACCGCCTCCGCCAGGACGTCACGCTCTACCCGGATCTTCACCTTCAGCCGCCTCCTGCTGTTGCTGGTTGCCGGTACCAGTCTGACGCACGCCGCTGACACCCGTTGCTGCTCGGGGTCAAATCGACGAATCGCGGTCCGGCGGCCTTGGCGGCGAGTTGTGCACAGCCCCTGCTTCGAAACGACTCGCGAGCTCTCTCTACTTGGTCTTAGTAGTAGGGCCTGTGGAAACGGTGGATAACTCCGTGTTCCCAGGTCAGAGCCGAGATTTTATCCACTGCCCCTGTGGGTGGAGCAGTGGATGAACAGGGGGTGGCTGTGGACGGAGTGAAGTTGTGCACAGCCCGTACACAGGCAGGGGTGAGTTGCCCACAGGTCTGTCCCCAGTTTTACCCAGGTTCTCAACAGGCCAACCCGGCAACTTTGTGTGACGCGGTTCACTCGAAGGGGGTGTTTGGTCCTTCGCCTTGCCGAACAGTGGACAGCGCTGTGGAGAACCTGTGGGTAAGTGCCCGATCCCTGTGGGTGAGCAGTGGACAACGACGGACGGCAGTTGACGGCCCCTCAGCTGTCCACACCCTGTGGAAAACGCGTGTCCACATCTCCACAGGCGGGTGACCTGCGTCGACGGTATCCCAGCAGGCCAGCCTGTGGAGGGAGTCGGGATAACTCCGGAGTCCCCAGGGTGTGGACGGCCCCCCGGGGCGTTACCTGTGGAAAACAGGGTGACGTACCTGTGGATTCGAACAGCGCGAGGCCGCCGTCCCCAGCCGGGGAATCGCTGTGGACGGCGTCACGGCCGCGGAAAGCGGCCGTGCGGAAGGCGCGAGGAGACGCTGTGAGGGCGCGGCGAGGCGCTACGAGTGGCGCTGCGAAGAGGTGCGGCGGCGGGGCATACGCGTCGGCGGCGGGGCATACGCGTCGTCGCGTGTGGCGTACGTGACGCGCTGACGGGCCGGACGCGCGGGACAGGCCCCGGCGGCCCGCCCGCTCAGCCGTTCTTGATGCGGTTGGTGAGCTCGGTCACCTGGTTGTAGATCGACCGGCGCTCGGCCATCAGCGCCCGGATCTTCCGGTCCGCGTGCATCACCGTCGTGTGGTCGCGGCCGCCGAACTGGCCGCCGATCTTCGGCAGCGACAGGTCCGTCAGCTCACGGCACAGGTACATCGCGATCTGCCGCGCGGTGACCAGCACCCGGCTGCGTGAGGAACCGCACAGATCGTCCACCGTGAGGCCGAAGTAGTCCGCGGTGGCCGCCATGATCGCCGGCGCGGTGATCTCCGGCGAGGCGTCCTCACCACCCGGGATGAGGTCCTTCAGGACGGTCTCGGTGAGCCCGAGGTCCACCGGCGAGCGGTTGAGGTTCGCGTAGGCGGTCACCCGGATCAGGGCACCCTCCAGCTCCCGGATGTTGCGGGAGATCCGGGACGCGATGAACTCCAGCACCTCCGGCGGGGCGTTCAGCTGCTCCTGGACGGCCTTCTTGCGCAGGATCGCGATGCGCGTCTCCAGCTCGGGCGGCTGGACGTCGGTGATCAGTCCCCACTCGAAGCGGTTGCGGAGACGGTCCTCCAGGGTGATCAGCTGCTTGGGCGGCCGGTCGCTGGAGAGCACGATCTGCTTGTTGGCGTTGTGGAGCGTGTTGAACGTGTGGAAGAACTCCTCCTGCGTCGACTCCTTGCTCGCGAGGAACTGGATGTCGTCGACCAGCAGGATGTCCATGTCCCGGTAGCGCTTGCGGAACGCGTCCGCCTTGCCGTCCCGGATCGAGTTGATGAACTCGTTGGTGAACTCCTCGGAGCTCACGTACCGCACCCGGGTGCCGGGGTAGAGGCTCCGCGCGTAGTGCCCGATGGCGTGCAGCAGGTGCGTCTTGCCGAGGCCGGACTCGCCGTAGATGAACAGCGGGTTGTACGCCTTGGCCGGGGCCTCCGCCACGGCGACGGCGGCCGCGTGCGCGAACCGGTTCGAGGCGCCGATCACAAAGGTGTCGAAGAGGTACTTCGGGTTGAGGCGCGCGGTCGGCTCGCCCGGCCCGGTGGCCGGCGCCGGCTGGGCCGCGAGCGGTCCGGGAGCGCCGCTGGGCGCCGAGGGCTGCTCGTCGTAGCGGCCCGCACCGGTGGGACGCGGGTCGTATCCGCCCGCGCCGCCCGATCCGCTGCCGGGCAGCGTGGGCTGGGAGGCGCCGGAGTGCCCGGCGCCGCCGCCACCGCGTCCGGGGCGGCCGCCGTCGTACGCCTCGTAGCCGCCGTTGTTGTCGTAGCCGGGTGTGTCGTACGCGCTCTCGTAGCCGTCGAGCGTGCCGTACGAGCCGTTGTCGTAGCCGCCGGGGGACGGCGTCTGCGGCGGGTACGGGTCCCGGTCCCGGTCCCGCTGCGCCCCCCAGGAACCGCTCTCCTCGCGTCGCGGCCAGCCCCCGCCCTGGTCGTGCCGGGGCTCGTGGCGCGACTGGTCGTGGCGGGGGTGGTCGCGCCGAGGCTGAGGGGCGTGCGGGTACTCCGGGTACGCGGGGCGCGCGGTCGGCAGCTCGTGCTGCGGTTCGTCGTAGCCCGCGCGGTCCTCGGAAGGATGCTGGCTGCGCGGCTCGGGGATCGGCGCCGCCGGGGCCGGCGTCGGGTCGGTGACGGTGATCGCCAGCCGGATCTGCTGCTGGCACTCCCGGCTGAGGGTGTCGGTGATCAGCGGCGCGAGCCGCCCCTCCAGGACACCCTTGGCGTACTCGTTGGGAACGCCGAGCAGTGCGGTGCCCGAGACGAGCACAAGAGGCTGGCAGTCGCGGAGCCAGCGCTGGTCCTTGGGTTCGACTCCCTGCGACTCGTCGAGGAGTTGTTCCAGCACGCGCGGCCACACTGCGGCAAGATCAGCAGGCAGGTCGGCCACAGCGCACGCTCTCTCACTCGGACACTTCTGGATAAAAAGTGGTGTTGGGGATGGCAGGGAGGAATCGGTCCCCGTCACGGTAGTCCGCCGCGCGGCGGCGCCTCAAGTTGTTGTCCACAGGGTGTGGGTAAATGTGTCACGCCCCACCGGTTCCGCGTGTCACCGGGGCCGCCGCGAGTCGCCGGGCGGCCCGGGTTTGGCCGGCCGAGGGTCCCGGTTTGACCGGATGGCGCCGCCGCGCGTACCGTGTCGAGGTCGAGTTGTCGATGGCTGCTGCCGCCTGCCTCCGATGGGCAAAGATCCACAGGGATCGGGAAGCGGTGCACTCGGGCGTTGCGAGCTACTCGTGGGCGCACGGTGACAGCCAGTCGGCGCCCCACATCCGTCTCACACGAGACGACAAGTCATTACTGGAGCCCCCGAGTGAGCAAGCGCACCTTCCAGCCGAACAACCGCCGCCGCGCGAAGACCCACGGCTTCCGGCTGCGCATGCGGACCCGCGCCGGTCGCGCGATTCTCGCGAACCGCCGCAGCAAGGGTCGCGCCCGCCTGTCGGCCTGATCAGCCTTGACCGCTGGTCCATGACGTGCTGCCCACCGAGAACCGGCTGAGGCGGCGAGAGGACTTCGCGGCCGCCGTACGGCGAGGACGAAGGGCCGGACGGCCCCTGCTCGTCGTACATCTACGCAGCGGAACGGACCCGCACGCGCTCGGGGAGGATGCTCCCCCGGCACGTGCGGGTTTCGTCGTGAGCAAGGCAACGGGAAACGCGGTGGTCCGTAACCGTGTGAAGCGGCGCCTTCGCCATCTGGTACGCGACCGGCTCTCCGCGCTGCCCCCAGGTAGCCTGGTGGTGGTGCGGGCGCTGCCCGGCGCGGGCGAGGCCGACCACAGAGAGCTGGCCCGGGATCTCGACGCCGCGTTGCAGCGGCTGCTTGGAGGGCCGCCGTCGTGAAGTATCCGCTGCTCTGGTTGATCAAGTTGTACCAGTGGACCATCAGCCCGCTGCTGGGCCCGGTCTGCCGGTACTACCCGTCGTGTTCGCACTACGGCTATCAGGCGATCGACCGGCACGGAGCGGTGAAGGGGACGGCACTGACAGCCTGGCGCATCCTGCGCTGCAACCCGTGGTCGCCGGGTGGCGTCGACCACGTACCCGCCCGGAAGCACCCGGTCTGGCACCAGCGACTGCGTCACCGCTGGCAGCATCGGACCCACTCCAACGCCCAAGGAGCCTGATTCGTGGACACGATCCTCGATCCCCTCTACCAGGTAGTTTCCTGGATCATCGTCTTCTTCCACTCGCTGCTCAGCCACGTCTTCGACGAGGACAGCGGCTGGGCGTGGGGTCTGTCCATCGTGTTCCTGGTGGTCGTGATCCGGATCGCGCTGATCCCGCTCTTCGTGAAGCAGATCAAGGCGACCAGGAACATGCAGGCGCTCCAGCCGCGGATGAAGGCGATCCAGGAGCGTTACAAGAGCGACAAGCAGCGCCAGTCCGAAGAGATGATGAAGCTGTACAAGGAGACGGGTACCAACCCGCTCTCCAGCTGCCTCCCCATCCTGCTGCAGTCGCCGTTCTTCATCGCGCTCTTCCAGGTGCTCAACAAGATCTCCCAGAACAAGCCGGTCGGCGTGCTCGACCAGGCGCAGGTCGAGAGCGCCCGTAACGCCGACATCTTCGGCGCGCCGATCGCCGCGAAGTTCATGGACAGCGCCGACACCATCGCCGCCCTCCAGGCTTCCCTGACGGACGTCCGGGTTGTCACGGTCATCATGATCGTCCTGATGTCGCTGTCGCAGTTCTACACGCAGCGCCAGCTGATGACCAAGAACGTCGACCTCACGGTCAAGACGCCGTTCATGCAGCAGCAGAAGATGCTGATGTACATCTTCCCGGTGATCTTCGCCGTCTTCGGCATCAACTTCCCCGTCGGCGTCCTGGTCTACTGGCTCACCACCAACGTGTGGACGCTCGGCCAGCAGATGTACATCATCAAGCGCAACCCGACGCCGGGCTCCCTCGCCTTCAAGGCGCGCCAGGAGAAGCTGCGGGCTAAGGGCAAGCTGAAGGAGGACCCGGCCGAGGTCGAGGCCCGGGAGGCCGTCGAGCGCGCCCGTGCGGCCCGCACCCAGCCGAAGCGTCAGCCCAAGGCGAAGCGCCAGGCCCCCGCCGCCAAGCAGCCCGGCGGTAAGCAGCCCGCGCAGCCGGGCGGCTCCAAGCCGGAGTCCTCGCCGCAGGCCAAGCGCCAGCAGCCGGGGAAGAAGAAGTCGCAATCCGCCAAGAGCAAGAAGTGAGCAAAGGAGCATCGGTGACCGACACCACCGAGGCCGCTGAAGGCACCGACACCCTGACCCGCCTCGAGCAGGAAGGCGAGATCGCGGCCGACTACCTGGAGGGTCTGCTCGACATCGCGGACCTCGACGGGGACATCGACATGGACGTCGAGGGCGAGCGGGCCTCCGTCTCGATCATCAGCGACGCCGGCACCCGCGACCTCCAGAAGCTGGTAGGCCGGGAGGGCGAGGTCCTGGAGGCGCTTCAGGAGCTGACCCGTCTCGCCGTCCACCGCGAGACCGGCGACCGCAGCCGCCTCATGCTCGACATCGCCGGCTTCCGGGCGCGCAAGCGCGAGGAACTGAGCGAGCTGGGCGCCCAGGCGGCCAAGGACGCCAAGGAAGGCGGCGAGCCGGTGAAGCTCAAGCCCATGACGCCCTTCGAGCGGAAGGTCGTGCACGACGCCGTCGCGGCGGCCGGACTCCGGAGTGAGTCCGAGGGCGAGGAGCCGAACCGCTGCGTGGTCGTCCTGCCGTGACCGGCGACGGTGAGGCGCCGGCGCGGCAGGAGGTGCCACCCGCGCCCGAGATCGCACGCGAGGTCTTCGGCGACTACTTCCCGGCGTCCCTGAGATACGCGGAACTGCTCGCCGAGGCCGGCGTCCGACGCGGCCTCATCGGCCCGCGCGAGGTCCCACGGCTGTGGGGACGGCACCTGCTGAACTGCGCCGTCCTCTCCGAGGTCGTGCCCGAGGGCGTGACGGTGTGCGACGTGGGATCCGGCGCGGGCCTGCCCGGCATCCCGCTGGCGCTCGCCCGGCCCGACCTGCGCATCACCCTCCTCGAACCGCTGCTGCGCCGGACGACCTTCCTCCAGGAGGTCGTGGAACTGCTCGGCCTGGACCACGTGACCGTGGTGCGCGGCCGCGCCGAGGAGGTGCTGGGCACGCTGCCGCCGGTGCACGTGGTGACGGCCCGCGCGGTGGCGCCGCTCGACCGCCTCGCCGGCTGGGGCGTGCCGCTGCTCCGCCCCTACGGCGAGATGCTCGCCCTCAAGGGCGACACCGCCGAGGAGGAGCTGAAGGCCGCCAAGTCGGCGCTGCAGAAGCTCGGCGTGGTGGAGACGTCCGTCCTCCAGGTCGGCCACGACGTGGTCGACCCGCCGTCCACGGTCGTACGGGCCGAGGTCGGCGAGAGCCCCGGCGGCGTCCGCTTCGCCGCCAAGCGCGCCAAGGCGGCCCGCGCCACCCGAGCCACCCGCCGCCGCAACCGCTGACACGCGGCTCCTTACCCCGCGACGCCCGGAACCGAAGGCACCGAGCCCACCGGTTCCGGGCGTCGCCTCGTTTGTGCGTAGGCTCCTCGGCATGGGCGAGACGGGCGGGCTGCGTGAGCGCAAGAAGCGGCAGATGTACCAGAGGCTGTCGGACGCGGCGATCGACCTCTTCCTGCGGAACGGCTTCGACCAGGTGACGGTCGCGGACGTCGCCGCCGCCGTCGACGTCTCCAAGCCGACGCTCTTCCGCTACTTCCCCACCAAGGAGGACCTGGTGCTGCACCGGCTCTCCGACCACGAGGGGGAGGCCGGCCGTGTGGTGGCGGCCCGCCCTCCGGGATGTCCTCCGCTGGAGGCGTTGCGACGTCACTTTCTGGAGGGGCTCGAAAGGCGGGATCCCGTGACGGGGCTGAACGACGAGCAGGCTGTGCTCGCCTTCCACCGGCTCCTGTACGCGACTCCGACGCTTGTGGCGCGTCTGTACGCGCACCGGGAACAAGACGAGGTCGCGCTCGCCGAGGCGTTTGGCGCCGGAGCTGCGGACGTCTCGGCGCGGCTGGCAGCCGGGCAGGTCGTCGCGGTCCAGCGCATCCTCGCGCAGGAGAACTGGTCGCGGATCACGGCGGGGCGTTCGGCGGACGCCGTGTATCCAGAGGCCGTGGCGCTGGCCCGTTCCGCCTTCGCCCAGCTTGAAGCGGGGCTGCCGCACCTTGCGCGAGACGGTCAGGGCGGCCGGCCCGGAAAGAAAAATTAACCTAGTTACAAAAGATACTCGGTTGCGTTAGCGTGGGTTCATGCCACCACGCTCCCCCGCCACGCCCGAGGACCCGCTCAGCAGGGAACGCACGTACCACGAACGCTGTCGCGCCGCCGTCGTCTCGATGATCAGAACCGCCGAGCAACAGGTGCGGCTCGGCGCTGACACCGCCGCCTCCGGAGCCGACGCGGAAGTGCTCGGCTACCGACTACGCAGCCACGCGAAGGAACTCAGCGAACTGCCCGACGGGCCGTTGTTCTTCGGCGCACTGACGTTCGCCGCCGACGACCCGGCGGCAGGGGAACACTCCGGGCAGCACTACCACCTGGGCCGGATGCGCATCACCCCGGGACCGGCCGAGCAGCCCCTGGTGGTTGACTGGCGGGCTCCAGTCGCGCGGGCCTTCTACCAGGCCGGTGCGGACGACCCGCAGGGCGTCACTGTCCGACGCCGCTTCGGCTGGGCACCCGGCAGCCGCGGCGAAGCTGCCGACCTGACCGGGCTGGAGGACGAACACCTCGGTCGGGGCGGGCAGCTTGGACAGGTCAGACAGGCCCGGCGGCCGAACGGCGGTCTCCTCGCCGCCGAGATCGAACGGCCTCGGGCGGGTCCCATGCGTGACATCGTGGCGACCATTCAGCCCGAGCAGGACGTGCTCGTGCGCGCGGAACTCTCCGAATCCCTCTGCGTTCAGGGCGCCCCCGGAACCGGGAAGACAGCGGTGGGTCTGCATCGCGCTGCCTACCTGCTCTACAGCGAGCCGCGGCGCGTCCAGCGCGGCGGCATGCTGATTCTCGGCCCCAACCGGGGCTTTCTCCGGTACATCTCCCAGGTACTGCCCGCACTCGGTGAGACGGGCGTACGGCAGAGCACCCTGGACGACGAGATCTCACGCCACCAGGTCAGCCGTGAAGACGCCGTGGGCACCGCCGTCCTCAAGCACGACATCCGGATGGCGGGAGTACTGCGTCGCGCGCTGTACTCACGGGTGCGGCCGGACAGAGCGCGCGACCTTGTTCTCCCGGACGGTGCCACCCGTCGACGGTTGCCCGCCGAGGACGTGGAGCGGGTCGTCCGGGAGGTGAGAGCCGAGGAAGTCACCTACGGCGTGGGGCGTCAGCGTGTACGTGAGCGCCTGGTCCGTGCGGTTCAGCGGGAGGCGGAGCGCCGTGGTGGTCCTCGAAGCGGTGCCTGGCTTCAGCGGGTGTCCCGCGCACGACCCGTTGCCGCTGTGCTCAACGCCGTATGGCCTGTGGCGAGCCCCGAGGAGGTGCTGTGCGAACTGCTCACCTCGGCGGACCTCCTGGCAGCCGCCGCCGGTGACGCCCTGCTCGCCGACGAGCAGAGAGCCCTGCTCCGGCCTGACGGAAGTCGCGGGCGCCGGCCCGGGGACTGGTCTTCTGCGGATCTGGTCCTGCTGGACGAACTGGAGGGACTGATCAACCGACCTGCCGGCTACGGACACATCGTGATCGACGAGGCGCAGGATCTTTCCCCCATGCAGTGCCGTGCCATCGCCCGCCGCTCGACCACCGGATCGCTCACCGTTCTGGGCGACCTCGCGCAGGCGACGGTGCCCTGGGCGGCTTCCGACTGGGGTCGACTGCTCGCTCACCTGGGTAAGCCCGACGCGACGTACTCACCGCTGAGCGAAGGCTTCCGTGTTCCGGGAGCCGTCGCGGAGGTCGCAAACCGGCTGCTCGTCGGGCTGGATGTTGATCTGCCGCCGATCCGCTCACTCCGCAGCGACGGTGAGATGAGCGTCCACCCGGTTGCCGACCTGACTGCAGCGGCGGTCGCGACCGCGCACACCGCGTTGGGTCATGCCGGCTCGGTCGGTGTGATCACCGCGGACCATCAGGCCGACTTGATACGGAGGGCCTTGGGACGCGCCGGACTGCGACCCGGGAGCCCGGAAACGCCGGAGGCGCGGCTGACGGTTGTGCCGGCGTCGAAGAGCAAGGGCCTGGAGTACGACACTGTTGTCCTGGTCGAGCCCGCCGCGCTTGTACGTGCGGAACCCCGTGGGCTGAACCTGCTCTATGTGGCGGTGACCCGTGCGGTGTCCCGGCTCCACGTCCTTCACAGCGAAGCGCTGCCGGCGGCTTTCCTGGGTGTTCACGGGGACTCGGCGGGGGCCTCATGAGGTGACCGCTGGGCTGTTTGGGGTGGGGGGTTGCTCCATATAAACGTCAAAGCTGCGCATTTCGGAGT
>NZ_WMLF01000190.1 GCF_014156695.1 Streptomyces durbertensis
TCGCCGCCCTCCCCACCGCACGAAGGCCCGACGCCGCCGGCCGCCGTGATCCCGTGGGGGCTCCGGGTGGCCTCCGAGGCGGGCTGGCGGCTGCTGGTGCTCGCCGGTGTCGTCTGGGTGCTCATGGAGGTCATCAGCGCCGTCAGCATGCTGGTGATCGCCTTCTCCGCCGGCCTGCTCATCACCGCGCTGCTCCAGCCGACCGTCTCCCGGCTGCGCCGCTACGGCTTCGGCCGCGGCCTGGCGACGACCACCGTGTTCATCGGCGGCTTCGGCATCATGGGCCTGATCGGCTGGTTTGTGGTGTGGCAGGTCATCGAGAACCAGGAGGACCTGGTCAAGCAGGTCCAGAGCGGTATCGACGAGCTGCGGGTGTGGATCCTGGACAGCCCGTTCAAGGTCACCGACGAGCAGTTGAACGACTTCGTCGACAACCTCAACAGCTGGATCGGTGAGCACAGCCAGGAGCTGACCTCGGCGGGCATCGAGGGCGCCTCCTACCTCGTCACCTTCTTCACCGGCGCGGTCCTCGCCGCGTTTGTCTGCCTCTTCCTGCTGTACGACGGCCGGCGCATCTGGCAGTGGTGCCTGAAGTTCGTGCCGTTGGTCGCCCGGGAGGGTGTCGCCGGCGCCGGGCCGCGCGCCTGGGTCACGCTCACCGGGTACGTGCGCGGCACGGTGATCGTGGCGTTCATCGACGCGGTCGGCATCGGCATCGGCATCTACTTCCTCGGTGTGCCGATGGCGGTGCCGCTCGCGGTGATCGTCTTCCTCTTCGCGTTCATCCCGATCGTCGGCGCCCTCCTCTCCGGGACGCTGGCGGTGATAGTGGCCTTCGTGACCAACGGGCTGACCACGGCGCTGCTCGTGCTCGCGGTGGTGCTCGCCGTGCAGCAGCTGGAGGGCAACGTGCTCCAGCCGCTCATCCTCGGCCGGCTCGTGCAGGTCCACCCGCTGGCGGTGGTGCTCGCGGTGACCGCCGGAACGCTGCTGGCCGGCATTCCCGGCGCGGTCGTCGCGGTGCCGCTGGTGGCGGTCGCCAACACGGTGGTCGGCTTCCTGCGCGCGTACGCCGAGCAGCAGCATCCGAGACGACATCCGGTGCACGGCTCCACCGTCACCGACCTGTCCCCGGCGGTGCCGCCCGTCCTCCCCGGCGAGCAGCCGCGGCCCCCGCGTCATGCCGGGCAGGCTCCCAGCGGCCCGACGGGCGCCCCGTCCCGCCCGGAGGACGCGGCCGGGCGGCCGGACGAACCACCACGCGAGTCCTGACCACCCGTCCTGACCACCCGCGCCGTGCGAGCTCGACACGCCGCGCGGCGCGGTCAGTACGGCGACTCGTGGGCCTCCGCGAACGCCTTGAGGCGCAGGGTGTCGGCCGCGGTCCAGCCCTCCGGGGGGATGACCGCGGCCCAGCCCTCGACGGCGTTGGTGCCGTACCGGTGCCCGTGCGGCGCGCCGACCCCGTAGGACATCGCCATGTCCACCGTGAGCTGCCAGAACGTCACGAACGGGAACCAGCGGGCCTCCGCGCTGACGTCCGGTCCGGTGGGCGGCCGCAGCCACTCCGGTGAGCGCACCGCGAGGCCGGGCGTCCACCACACCACGGGGTCGGAGGCGTTCTGGAGGTAGACCACCCGCGGCCACTCCCAGGGCGCGCCCTCCGGCAGCAGCAGGTCCCGCTGCGGGTACTGGGCGAACCGCACGTGCCGCCCGTTGTCGTAGACCGGGCGCCACACCGGGCTGTCCGGATCGCGCCGCTCGGTCACCTCGGTGCGGATGGGGCTGTAGTTGGGCGGGCCGACCAGCAGGGCACCGTCCGTTCTGGCCAGCAGGTCGTCCACGCCGTCGAAGGCGTCCTCCACGGCGGTCGCGCCCAGGCTCTCGCCGAACACCACCAGGCGCGGGCGCCGCTCCTCGGGCATCGACTCCAGCCGCTCCTCCACCGCCGTCACCAGTTCACGGGTGGCCCGGCCGGCCTCCTCGCGGTCGACCAGGAAGGACACCCAGCTCGGCAGGTAGGAGTACTGGATCGCCACGATGGCGGTGTCGCCGTTGTACAGGTACTCCAGCGGCTCGGCGGTGCGGGCGTCGATCCAGCCGCTGCCGGTCGTACCGGCGATGGCCAGCACCGCCCGGTCGAAGCCGCCGGTGCGGTCGAGTTCGGCGATGGCGAGCTTCGCCTGTTCGGCGTAGCCGCCGGCGGTCGCCCGGCCCACGTACACCCGGATGGGGTCCATCGCCTCCTGCCGGGTGAAGGAGGCGATCTGCTCGCGGCTGAGCACGCTGCCGGTGAAGTTGCGGCCCTGGAAGCCGAGATCGTCCCAGGCGATCAGGGATTCCGGACTGCCGGAGACGTACGGCGAGTCGGACTGGACGACGCCGTCCTTGGTGCTCTGGTCGGTGTTGGCGGCGACGCGGGACGCGATGTCGACCACGCCGCGTTCGAAGACGACGTTCTTCGCGCCGAACATCACCACCACCGCGCTGATCAGCAGCCCGGCGAACACCGCCAGCGGCTTGGGCACAAAGCGCAGCAGCACCCGGATCAGCGCCCGGGTGCCGAGCCGGACGAGCCGGGCCACCACCAGCAGCAGCCAGCACAGCGCCAGCGCGATGAGGGTGATCATCAGCGAGTGCCAGGTCAGGGTGGGCGGCAGTCCCTGCAGTTTGCGCAGTTCCCGCTGCATGTGCGCGGACTCCGACAGCAGCAGCACCGTCAGCAGCGGCGCCAGCAGGAAGAACGCCTGCCAGGCCCGTGCCCGGATCCGGGTGCGGGTGGGCTCGGCCGGGCGCCAGCGCACCACCGCGGGCACCACCCAGCTCAGCAGCGCGCCCAGCGCGTAGCCGATGGCCGCGGTGATGCCGCCGACCAGGCCCTGCAGGTACCAGGGCCTGGGGACCAGGGAGGGGGTGAGGGAGAGCCAGTAGAAGAGGGTGGCCGTCACGGTGGCCGTGAGGTCGGGCCAGCGGCGCACCAGCCAGGTCTCGTTCGGCCGTTCCCAGTAGGGCTGCCGGGCGGCGGTCAGCGCGACGTCCGCGCAGCGGCGGGCCGCGGCGCGGACGGCGTCGGGCAGCGGGCGGCCCAGGAGGTGCCGCTGCTGGGCGACCGGGGAGCTGCCTCCCTTGGTGTCCAGCATCAACGTCGCTCCCCGTCTGTCAGTCCCGGCCCGCCGGTCAGTCCCCGGCGTCCGGTCACGCGCCGGTGTCCGCCCGACCCGCCGGACCGACCCTAGATGATCGGAAGGCCAGTCTTATGGACGCACCGGCCGTCCGCCGGGTTGTGTGCCCGGTTGCCGTCGTGGATTCCCCCGGCGGGCGGTGCGCGCGGCCCACCTGCGGTTGCCGGTGGGTGGCGGTGGCGTTCTGATGAGGAATGGCGCCGGCCGGATCCGCCACCGGTGGGTCCGCTGCCGTCGCCCATCCGCTCAGCATCCCCCCAGGGGAGGAACCGCATGTCCGAGACGGCGCGGGGCGCCCGGCCCGCCGACTACACGACCACCACCGCCGGCATCCCCGTGGAGAGCGACGAGCACTCGCTCACCGTGGGCCCCGACGGCCCGATCCTGCTCCAGGACCACTACCTCATCGAGAAGATGGCCCAGTTCAACCGGGAACGGGTCCCGGAGCGGGTGGTGCACGCCAAGGGCGGCGGTGCCTACGGGACCTTCGAGGTGACCGGTGACGTCAGCCAGTTCACCAAGGCCGACCTCTTCCAGCCGGGCCGCAGCACGCCGATGCTGGCCCGCTTCTCGACGGTCGCCGGGGAGTTGGGCAGCCCGGACACCTGGCGCGACCCGCGCGGCTTCGCGCTGAAGTTCTACACTCGGCACGGCAACTACGACCTCGTCGGCAACAACACCCCGGTGTTCTTCGTCCGCGACCCGCAGAAGTTCCAGGACTTCATCCGCTCGCAGAAGCGCCGCCCGGACAGCGGACTGCGCGACCACGACATGCAGTGGGACTTCTGGACGCTCTCCCCGGAGTCCGCGCACATGGTCACCTGGCTGATGGGTGACCGGGGCATCCCGCGCACCTGGCGCCACATGAACGGCTACGGCTCGCACACCTACATGTGGGTGAACGCGGGCGGCGAGAAGTTCTGGGTGAAGTACCACATCAAGACCGACCAGGGCATCGGCTTCCTCACCCAGGCGGAGGCCGACGCGCTCGCAGGCGAGGACGCCGACGCCCACCGCCGCGACCTGTTCGAGGCGATCCGCCGCGGCGAGGCGCCGACCTGGACGATGTACGTGCAGGTCATGCCGTTCGACGACGCCCCGGACTACCGGTTCAACCCCTTCGACCTGACCAAGGTGTGGCCGCACGGCGACTACCCGCTGGTCGAGGTCGGCCGGATGCGGCTGGACCGCAACCCCGAGGACCACTTCGTCCACATCGAGCAGGCGGCCTTCGAGCCGTCCAACCTGGTGCCGGGCATCGGGCCGTCGCCGGACAAGATGCTGCTCGGCCGCCTCTTCTCCTACCCGGACACCCACCGGTACCGGATCGGCGCCAACTACAACCAGCTGCCGCCGAACCGCCCGCACGCGCCGCTCGGCTCGTACAGCAAGGACGGCGCGATGCGGTACGAGCCGGCGCGCACCGGCGCCGTGTACGCCCCCAACTCCTACGGCGGTCCGGCCGCCGACACCGCCCGGTTCGGCGAGCCGGCCGGCTGGCTCGCCGCCGGCGAGATGGTCCGGCACGCCTACACGCTGCGCAGCGAGGACGACGACTGGGGGCAGCCGGGCACGATGGTCCGCCGGGTGCTGGACGACGCGGCCCGCTCGCGGCTCGTCGACAACGTGTCCGGGCACCTGCTGAACGGGGTGAGCGCCCCGGTCCTGGAGCGGGCCGTCGCCTACTGGCGGAACGTCGACAAGGACCTCGGCGACCGGATCGCCGCCCGGGTGAACGGCGGCTGAGCCGCCCTCCCACCCGAAGGGGCGGTGCCGGCCACCTCAGGCCGGTGCCGCCTCTGTGTGTTGGATGAAACCCCAGGTCAGTGGCGTTTCAGCGGAGTATCCACCACGTCTATACATCGGGTGTATAAACCTCGTGTATAGTCCTCGCCATGTCCATCAGTCACACACTGCTCGGTCTCCTGGAGGCCGGGCCGCGACACGGCTACGACCTCAAGCGCGCGTTCGACCAGCGCTTCGGTCAGGACCGCCCGCTCCACTACGGACAGGTCTACTCGACCATGTCGCGGCTGTTGAAGAACGGCCTCGTCGAAGTGGACGGCATAGAGGCCGGCGACGGCCCCGAGCGCAAGCGCTACGCGATCACCGACGCCGGCATCACCGACGTCGGCAACTGGCTCGGCACACCGGAGAAGCCGGAGCCGTACCTCCAGAGCACGCTCTACACCAAGGTCGTGCTCGCCCTGCTCACCGGCCGCGACGCGGCCGAACTGCTGGACACCCAGCGGGCCGAGCACCTGCGCATGATGCGCGAGCTCACCCGCCGCAAGACCGGGGGCGACCTCGCGGACCAGTTGATCTGCGACCACGCCCTGTTCCATCTGGAAGCCGACCTGCGCTGGCTGGAGCTGGCCGCGGCGAGGCTCGACAAGCTCGCCCGAGAGGTTGGCGCATGACCAGCAGTACCACGGGGGGCGCGGGCGCCCTGCTCACCGCGACCGCGCTTCGCAAGACCTACGGCACCACGTCCGCACTGGACGGCGCCGACTTCAGCATCAATCCCGGCGAGATCGTCGCCGTCATGGGACCGTCCGGCTCCGGCAAGTCCACCCTGCTGCACTGCCTGGCCGGCATCGTCACCCCGGACGAGGGCACCGTCCACTACCGGGGCCACGAACTGTCCGCGATGTCCGACGCCGAACGCAGCGCGCTGCGCCGCGGCGACTTCGGCTTCGTCTTCCAGTTCGGCCAGCTCGTCCCCGAGCTGACCTGCGTGGAGAACGTCGCGCTGCCGCTGCGGCTCACCGGCGTCGACCGCAAGACGGCCGAGGCGAAGGCCGTCGAGTGGCTGGCGCGACTGGAGGTGGACACCGTCCGGGGCAAGCGGCCCGGACAGGTCTCCGGCGGCCAGGGGCAGCGCGTCGCCATCGCCCGCGCGCTCGTCGCCACCCCGCGTGTCCTCTTCGCCGACGAACCCACCGGCGCGCTGGACTCCCTCAACGGCGAGCGGGTCATGGAACTCCTCACCGAGGCCGCCCGCGAGACCCGCGCCGCCGTCGTGCTCGTCACCCACGAGTCGCGGGTGGCCGCCTACTCCGACCGCGAGGTCGTCGTCCGGGACGGCAAGGCCCGCGACCTGGCCGGCATGGCGGGCGCGGCATGATCAAGGTCTGGATACGCGACCTGCTGATGGGGGTCAGGTTCGCGGTCACCGGCGGTCGCCCGGGATGGACCCGCACCCTGCTCACCGGCACCGGTGTGGGCCTCGGCGTCGCCGTGCTGCTGCTCGCCGCCTCCGTGCCCTCCGCGATCCACGCCGGCGACGTGCGGGACGTGGCCCGCCAGTACGAGTACGTCGAGGACGCGCCCGCGACCGACACCTCCGTCGTCGTCACCCACGTCTTCACCGAGTACCGCGGCAAGACCGTCGGGGGCATGCTGCTCCAGCCGGACGGCGACCCCGACAGGACCGTGACCCCGCCCGGCATCGACCGGGTGCCGACCAAGGGCGAGATCTACGTCTCCCCGAAGCTGAAGCGGATGCTCGACGACGGCGACGGCAAGCTGCTGGCCGAGCGCTTCGAGAACGCGAAGGTGGTCGGCACGATCGGCCCCGAGGGGCTCAGCGGCCCCGCCGACATGCGGTTCTACCTCGGCACCGACACGCTCACCGCCTGGAAGGACGCCACCCGCACGGAACGGTTCGGCCACAACACCGCCGACAACGACCCACTGCCACCGAGCATGCTGGTGCTGGTCGTGGTCATGGTCGTGGTACTGCTGCTGCCCATCGCGGTGTTCATCGCGACAGCCGTGCGGTTCGGCAGCGAGGGACGTGACCGACGGCTGGCAGCCCTGCGTCTCGTCGGCGCGGACAGCGCCATGACCCACCGCATGGCCGCGGGTGAGGCGGTCACCGGCGCGACTCTCGGCCTGCTCCTCGGCGGCCTCTTCTTCGCCGTCGGCCGCGTCCTGGTCGAAAAGTTCGAGGTCTTCGGCTACAGCGTCTACTCCGTCGATGTGGTGCCCGCCGGCTGGCTGGCCGCGCTGGTCCTGCTGCTCGTCCCCGCGTCCGCTGTGATGGTGACGCTGCTCGCGATGCGCAAGGTCGCGATCAGCCCGCTCGGCGTCGCCAGGGAGGGCACCGACCGTGGCCGCCGGCTGTGGTGGCGACTGGTCGTCCTGCTCCTCGGGGCGCTCTCGCTCGGCTTCTTCGGCCCCAGCATGCGCGGCGACAGCACCGTCAACGAGTGGGGTATCGCCGGCGGCGTGCTGCTCACCCTGGTGGGCGTGACCCTCCTGCTGCCCTGGGCCGTGGAACGGGTGGTCGGCCGGATGCGCGGCGGCCCGCTCTCCTGGCAACTGGCCACCCGCAGGCTCCAGCTGAACAGCGGCCTCGCCGCCCGCGCGGTCAGCGGCGTCACCGTCGCCGTCGCCGGCGCGGTGGCCCTCCAGATGCTCTACTCCTCCGTCGAACTGCGGGACCGGAGCGAGACCGGCCAGGACCCCGGCCGGGCCACCATGGCGGCCTCGCACTACGACGTCGAGGCCCCCGAGGCGCTCGACTGGTTCGAGCGTATCCGCAAGGTCGAGGGCGTCACCGAGGTGAACGGCTTCCTGGTCGCCGATCTGGTCCACGAGCGGGCCAAGCCGGACGAGGACGGTTGGCGCGCCCCGCACCAGGTGCGGATCGCCGACTGCGACACCCTGCGACTGCTGATCAAGACCGACGGATGCCGGGACGGCGACGTCTTCCTCACCTCCGACTACGAGGAGGAGGAATACCGGCCCGAGCCCAAGCCCGGTGCCCGCTTCGACCTGCACGCGAGTGAGTACGCGGAGGACGAACAGCTCGAACCGCTCTGGTGGACGCTTCCGAAGAACATCCGTCCCGCGACCACCACCGAAAGCCCGACGGGGGAGCTCTCCGGGGGCCTGTACGTCACGACCGGCGCGATCGACGTGAAGGAACTCCGGAGCGTCTGGCTCGAGGCCATGCTGCGCACCGACCCCGCCGACCGGGACACCGTCGAGCACATCCGCAACCTCGCACCCGTCACCGATCGGGGCTTCCAGGCGTACGAGCTGGTCAGCACCACCAACAGCGACGAGTTCAACGGCATCCGCAACGCGCTCTTCATCGGTGCCGTGGTGATCCTGCTGCTCATCGGCGCCAGCATGATCGTCTCGACGATCGAGCAACTCCGTGAACGCAAGCGGCAGTTGTCGGTGCTTGTGGCGTTCGGAACCAAGCGATCCACTCTCGGCATGTCGGTCCTGTGGCAGACCGCGATCCCGGTCGTACTCGGCCTGGTGATCGCCACGGGCGGCGGCATCGGCCTGGGTGTGCTGCTGCTGCGGATGGTGGACGAGAGTGCGACCGACTGGTTCGCGTTCCTCCCGCTGGTCGGCGCGGGCCTGCTGATGATCGCCCTGGTGACGGTCGCCAGCCTGCCCTCGCTGTGGCGGATGATGCGGCCGGACGGTCTGCGGACCGAGTAACCGCCACACCGTCACGTCACAGGAGACACGGGTCCTCGGGTCCCGGTCGGCACCGCAGGGGGGTGCCGACCGGGACCCGGTCGTCTCTCCGGGCCGCCCTCTGGCGCGGCACGACCCCCGTCCCTTAAAGTGATAACACTTAGTTAGCACACCACGGGGAAAGAAGCGGGGCCCGCATGACCGAGACCCTCAGCACCGGCAGCGCCGACGGTACCGACCGCACCGACAGCGCCACCGTCGACCCGGAGCCGCAGATCGACGGCCCTGACATGCCCACCGCGCCCGTCACCGAGCGACCCGCGCACAGCCTCTCCGGCGGCCTCGGACTCCTCCTCGCCGCCCTCGGCCCGATCGCCGGCATCGCCCTGCTCGTCAGCGGCATCGCGCTCGCCACCGACCCCATCGGCCGGCCGGCGACCGGCGTCCCGGTGATCGTCCTCGGCGCACTCACCGTCCTGGTCTCGCTGTTCGCCTGGAACGGCGTCAAGATGGTCGCCCCCGGCGAGGCGCGGGTCATCCAGCTCTTCGGTCGCTACGTCGGCACCCTCCGCACCGACGGCCTGCGCTGGGTCAACCCGCTGACCACCAGCACCAGGATCAGCACCCGGGTCCGCAACCACGAGACCGCCACCCTCAAGGTCAACGACGCCAACGGCAGCCCCATCGAGATCGCCGCCGTGATCGTCTGGCAGGTCGAGGACACCGCCCAGGCCGTCTTCGCCGTCGACGACTACGAGGAGTTCGTCGTCACCCAGACCGAGACCGCCCTGCGCCACATCGCCACCCACTACCCCTACGAGACCGACGGTGACACGCTCAGTCTCCGCGACAACGCGGCGAGCATCACCGACCGGCTCTCCGCCGAGGTCGAGGCACGCGTCGCGGCGGCCGGCGTCACGGTCATCGAGTCCCGCTTCACCCACCTCGCCTACGCCCCGGAGATCGCCTCCGCGATGCTCCAGCGCCAGCAGGCCGGCGCCATCATCGCCGCCCGCAAACTCATCGTCGAAGGCGCCTGCGGCATGGTCGAGGAGGCCGTCTCCCGGATCAGCGCGGGTGACTTCGTCGAACTCGACGAGGAGCGCAAGGCGGCCATGGTCTCCAACCTGCTGGTCGTCCTCTGCGGCGACCGCGCCCCGCACCCGGTCGTCAACGCGGGCTCCCTCCACCAGTGACCGAGCGGCCCTCCCGCCCGGCACGCAAACAGGTGCTGCTGCGGCTCGACCCCGCCGTCCACGACGCGCTCGCGCGCTGGGCGGCGGACGAGCTGCGCAGCACCAACGCGCAGATCGACTACC
>NZ_WMLF01000191.1 GCF_014156695.1 Streptomyces durbertensis
GCACGGCGCCGTCCACGTCCAGCACCTTCAGCATCGTCTCCAGCCGCGAACGGCGCAGGTCGACCAGCGGCTCAAGGGCCGCCGTGGAGAGCGGACGACCGGCGGACTCCAGCACGGCCAGCGTCCGCCGGACCTGCTCCTCCGGGGGGAAGGCCAGCGAGGCGAAGTACTTCCAGATGGCCTCGTCCTCCGGGCCCGGAAGCAGGACCACCTCGGCGTGCTCGACACCGCGACCGGCACGGCCGACCTGCTGGTAGTAGGAGATGGGGGAGGACGGCGAGCCCAGGTGGACCACAAAGCCGAGGTCGGGCTTGTCAAACCCCATGCCGAGCGCGGAGGTGGCGACCAGGGCCTTCACCCGGTTGTCGAGCAGGTCCGCCTCCGCGGCCGCCCGCTCGGTGTGCTCGGTGCGGCCGGAGTAGGACGCGACGCGGTGGCCTCGCAGCCGCAGGTAGGCGCTGACCTCCTCCGCCATCGCGACGGTCAGGGTGTAGATGATCCCGGAGCCCTCGAAGGTGTCCAGGTGTGAGTCGAGCCAGGCCAGGCGGTGGGCGGCGTCCGGCAGGCGCAACACGGCGAGCGACAGGCTCTCGCGGTCGAGCGACCCGCGCAGGACGAGGGCGGACTCGTCACCGGCTCCCGTGCCGAGCTGTTCGGCGATGTCCGCGGAGACCCGGGCGTTGGCCGTCGCGGTGGTGGCCAGCACGGGCACGCCGGGCTTCAGGTCGGCGAGCATCGTGCGCAGTCTCCGGTAGTCGGGCCGGAAGTCGTGCCCCCAGTCGGAGATGCAGTGCGCCTCGTCGACGACGAGCAGGCCGGTGGAGTCCGCGAGACCGGGGAGGACCCGTTCGCGGAACCCGGCGCTGTTGAGACGTTCCGGGCTGACCAGCAGCAGATCCACCCCGCCGGTCGCGACCTCCCGCTGGACCGAGTCCCACTCCTCCGTGTTCGCCGAGTTGATGGTGCGGGCGGTGATGCCCGCTCGCTCGGCGGCCTCTATCTGGTTGCGCATGAGCGCCAGCAGCGGGGAGATGATCACGGTGGGCCCGCTGCCGGCCGCCCGCAGCAGTGCCGTGGCCACGAAGTACACGGCCGACTTGCCCCAACCCGTCCGTTGGACGACCAGCGCCCGGCGGCGCTGGGCCACCAGTGCCTCGATCGCGCGCCACTGGTCCTCCCGCAGCCGTGCGGTGCCCGGAGGGGCACCCACAAGTCGGGCGAGTACGGCGTCGGCGGATGCGCGAAGGTCGTGCGAAGTCATGAGGCCATGCAACCCGACGAACGTGGCCGGGGCGAATGCGAGCTGGGGATATCCCGAGGACCGGTCATACAAATCGACGGCTTGTCGTACGAATACCGGCCGCTGTGGACAACGCGGAGCGGGATGTCGCCCTGATCCGTGACGCTGCCGCCATGACACATCCCAAGACACCCGTTGACCCCGACAACACCCGCGAGTCCGAGGCCCGTGCGTCGCGCACGTCGGACCGTGAGCCCGCCACCAGGGAGGAAGACGGCTCGGCCACCCCGGCGGGCACCAGCAGGACGGCGAAGGCAACCGCCGAGCCGGACACGAGGAGCACGGAACCCGCCGGCGCGGACAACGCGGCCGGTGAGCCCGACAAGCCCGATGAGCCCGACAAGCCCGATGAGCCCCACCAGCCCGATGGGGTCGACAAGCCCGAGTCCGTCACCCCGGAAGCCGAGAGCGAGCCCTCCGCCGTCCGTTCGGACGCCGGAGAACCCGGATCCGAGAAACCGCGGGACGAGCACGCGCCGCCACGGCCACCCGTGGAGCCGGCGGGGGACGGCGACCGGGCGGAGAACGCGGGCGCGGACCGGCCGCGCGGTGCCGGGCGCGCGGGCGGAGCCGGCGGACCGGTGCCGCCGAGGGAGGCGCTCGGGCCGATGGGCGGCCCGGCCGAGCGCGTCACTCTCCGCAGCCCGGCAGAACTGGCCGACGCCCTGCCCTATCTCCTGGGCTACCACCCGGACGACTCCGTCGTCCTGGTCGGAGTGCACGGTGGCAGCGGGCGCTTCGGCTGCCGCGTCAGGCTGGGCATCCCGACCGCGGGCTCGGAGTGGCCCGCGGCCGCCGAGCAGCTGGCCGAGTGCCTGCTCAGCGCCGGTACGGCCCGCGGACAGCAGCCGGACGCGGTGATCGTCTACGTCTGCCAGGAGCCGCGCGGCGCGGAGGACGGCCGTGCGGCGATGGAACGCCTCAGGCCGCTCGCCCTGAGCCTTGTCGCCGCCTGCGGGAGGCGCGGTATGCCGGTCCGCGAGGCGCTGTGCGTGTCGACGGGCCGCTTCTGGTCCTACGGCTGCCGTGACAGGCAGTGCTGTCCACCGGAAGGCGGGCCGCTGGCTCCGCAGGGTACGTCGGTGCTCGCGGCGGCCTCCGCCTACGCGGGCGTTCGGCTGGGCGCCTCCCTCGCCGAGCTCACCGCGCGTCTCGCGCCCCTGGGGTCCGGCCGCTCGGGCCGCCAGCAGAAAGCCCTGGACCGTGCGTCGGCCGAGCTGCTTCCGGCGCTGCTGACGGCGGCCGGTAGGCCGGCGGCGCGGGAGCGGGTGCTCGGCCTCGCGGGTCGTCTGTGCCGCCGTTATCTGGCGGCGCCCGCGGTGAGCGGGGCGGGGGAGGGAAGCCCCGGCGCCGCGTTCCGTCTCCAGGACGCGAGGGACGACGCGATCCTCTCGGACGAGGAGGCGGCGGTGCTGATCCTCGGCCTGCAGGACCGGGTCACACGTGACAGGGCCGCGGAGTGGATGGAGGGCGCCGAGGCGGAGCCGGCGTTGCGGCTCTGGCGGGCGTTGAGCCGCAGGTGTGTCGGCGCCTATCGGGAGCACGCGGTCGCTCCGCTCACGTTGGCCGGGTGGGTGGCGTGGTGTTGTGGCGACGAACCGGGCGCGAGGGTGGCCTTCGGACAGGCGTTGGCGCTCGACCCGCGCTACCGGTTCGCACTGCTGTTGCATGCCGCCTGCAGTCAGGGCGCGGACCCTGAGTTCCTGCGGCGGTGTCTGCGGCGACAGCGGGAGGAACGCGGGTGAGCCCGGACGCCGGTGTGGGCGAGGCTGGCCGAGAGCCTGGGGCGGTGCCCGGCGAGAGCCTGTTTATCGTCAGGCAGACGACTATGATCACCGCATGCCCTACGACCCTTCGGCCTACCCTCCCTTTGCCGTCACCGTCGATCTGGTCGTTCTCACCGTGCGCAGACACGCGCTCTGCGCCCTGGTGGTCCGCCGTGGTGAGCCGCCGTACCAGGGGCGCTGGGCGCTGCCAGGCGGATTTGTCCAGCCGAAGGAGGGTCTGGCCGCCGCGGCCGCGCGGGAGCTGGAGGAGGAGACGGGACTGCGGGTCCACGAGTCCGCCGGCCAGAGCGGCGGCGTCCATCTGGAACAGCTCGCGACGTACGGTGATCCGGACCGCGACCCGCGGATGCGGGTGGTCAGCGTGGCGCATCTGGTGCTCGCCCCCGATCTGCCCGCGCCCGTCTCCGGGGGCGACGCGCAGACGGTCAGATGGGCTCCGGTCGAGTCACTGCTCTCCTCGGAGCAGGACGCGGGTCGGGAAGCCGCGGGCCAGGCGCTCGCCTTCGACCACGTCCGGATTCTGGCCGACGGTGTGGAGCGCGCTCGTTCCAAGATCGAGTACTCGGCGCTCGCGACGGCCTTCTGTCCGCCGGAGTTCACGGTGGGGGAGCTGCGGCGGGTGTACGAGGCGGTCTGGGGCGTCGCGCTGGACCCCCGGAACTTCCACCGCAAGGTCACCGGGACACCGGGCTTCCTCGTGCCCACCGGCGGCACGACAACCCGCCAGGGCGGGCGCCCCGCGCAGCTGTTCAGGGCGGGAGGGGCCACGCTGCTCAATCCGCCGATGCTTCGCCCGGAGGTCTGAGCGCAGACAGGTCCACCGGAGGGAGCGCACGGCCGCGTTACGCAGAATGTCTGATATGTCGCGTTATCTTGCTGGAGTCCTTCAGGTGCTCAGCGGGAGACGTGATGATTCAGGCCATCGGGCTCACCAGCTCCCCTCGACGGAACCGTCCCCTGGCCGTCGACGATCTGACCTTCGAGGCGCGGCCCGGCGAGGTGACGGTGCTGCTCGGTCCTGCCGGAGCGGGCAAGAGCACCGCGCTGCGACTCATGCTGCAGCTGGTCGGTGGGCGCGGCATCACCCTCTTCCGGGGCCGCCCGCTGCACCGGGTGCCCCACGTGGCCCGGGAGATCGGGGTGATGCTCGGCGACGTGCCGGGGCATCCCGTACGGACGGCCGTGGGACACCTGCGGATGCTGACGGCGGTCGCGGGCGTCCCCGCCGAGCGCGCCGAGGAACTGCTGGACGTCGTCGGGCTCAGCGGCCTGGCGGACCAGCGTCTGGGGACCTTCTCCCAGGGCATGGACCGCCGCCTCGGCCTCGCGGCCGCCCTGCTCGGCGATCCCCACACCCTGGTGCTGGACGACCCCGCGGGCGGCCTCTCCCCGCGCGAGGCCGCGTGGGTCCGCGGGCTCCTGCGCGGGTTCGCCCAGGAAGGAGGCCTGGTACTGACGACAACCCGCGACCCGGTTGAGGCGCTGCGGGTCGGGGACCGGGTCATCACCGTCGAGGCCGGTCGCCTCCTCGCCGACCAGTCGGCCGCGGAGTTCTCCCGGACCAGGCTCCGTCCGCGGGTGGTGGTCGCCACCCCGCACGCCGAACGGCTGGCCGCACTCATCCTGCGGGAGGCGCATGCGGGCGTCGTGCCGGTGGCGCGGAGCGCACCGGGGCGGCAGCCCGAGCCACTGGAGGTCGTCCGGGAGAGCGGCGGGGTCCTCTCGGTCTACGGCAGCAGCTGCGCGATGGTCGGTGAGGTCGCCTACCGGCACGGTGTCCTCGTCCACCAGCTCGCCGAACGGTGTGGCGGACCCGGCGGCGCCGCGGCGGCCACGCCGTCGGAGAACGGACTCGGACCCGAGGTCGTCCCGCTTCTGAGGGCCGACGGCAGGCAGGAGAACGCGGTCGCCGCGGACGTGTCCTCGGTCGCCGAGGAGACGTCCGCGGCGGCGCCGCCCACAGTCCGGGCGGCGCTGACCACCGCCCGGACCTCCGCGCTGGGCACCCGGCAGTCGAGCACCCGGCACCGGCTCGTGACCGACGCCGGGCGGGAGCGGTCGCTGCCGAGCCCGCTCGGCCCGGCAGGCCCGAGCGGGCCGCCGGGGTCCGAGGCGGTTGCGGGGGAGGCGGGGCTCCTTCCGCAGGAGGGAAGGGAGGCGGCGCCGCCCGGCCCCGTCGCGGAGGCCGCCGCCTCCGGCAGGGGCCGACCGGCCACGTCTCGCGCCCGGGCCGCCAGGGCCCAGCTCCCGCCGCGGCTGCGCGCGGTACCGGCGCCGGGACCCGCCTGGCCGTTGCGGTACGAGTGGCGGCGTCTGGTCTCGGTGCGGTCCACCTGGCTGCTGGTCGCCGTGGCGCTGCTCGCATCCCTGGGGGCGGCCTGCTGGTTCGGCGGTGTCACGGGAGCCGGCGGCTATCCCAGGCTGTTCGACGGGGGAGCGGTCGGCTGGCCCATGGCGCCTGTCGCCGCCGCCGCGGGAATGCTGGGCGCGCTCGCCTTCGGCCACGAGTTCCGCTACCCGGCGCTCGCTCCCGCGCAGGCACCGGTCCCCCGGCGGCTCGGGCTGCTCTCGGCGAAGCTGCTCGCCGTCGGGCTGCTGGCGGTGATGCTGTGTCTGGCTTCGGCGGGGATCAACGCGATGGCGCTGTCGGCACTGCCGGAGCTGGCCGGCCCGGCGGGCGGCGCCGCCGCCACCGGCGCGATGGGCGGTGCTGGCGGCCCTGTCGGCGCGGACGGCACGGCGCTGGTGACCGCGGCGCTGCTGGCGATCGGTTGCGGCTGGGCGGGCCTGCTGTCCGCCGCGGTGTTCCGCTCGGCGCTCGCCGGCTTTGCCGGGGTGCTGGCGGTGCCGCTCCTGGTCGAGCCGCTGGTGCGGCGGCTGCTCGCCGAGCGCCTGGCCGACCCCCTCGCGGCGCTCTCCGACCGGATCGCCGGACTGTCGGCCGCCTCCTGGGCGGGGGTGGGCGACGGAGGCTGGCTCGCGGGCGTGCTGGACGTCGCCCTGCGGCCGACCGGAGCGGCGCTGGCGGTGTCGCTCACCTGCCTGCTTGCCGTCTACCTGTTCGGGGCGCTCCGGGCCCGGCCCCGGTAGTCGTACACCCCGGCGGGGCCACTCTGGGGCCGAATGCGGGACAAGAAGGGCCGTCAATGGGGTGGCGGTCGGCGATCACCCTTTCGTGTGCTTTTCACCAAAGCCCTCAAGGTCGCCCGAACGCACGCCGACACAAAGGTGCGTGACTACCCTTGCGCACTCCATGATGACCGCGGCTCGCACGACCGACTCCTCGCTGACCGGGCCGGGCGAGACGACCCGCTACCCCCGGACCGAGGCGGCCGGCGCCCCCCGTGCGGGCGCCAGCGTGCCCAGCTGGGACGGCGGGGAGCCGGATACGGCCGCCCGGGTGGGACGCCGCGCGGCGGGCAGCCGGGGCAGAGGGCTGCACGGCCAACTCGTGCAGCAGCTCGGGCAGATGATCGTCTCCGGCGATCTCGGCGCGGACCGGCCGTTGGTCCCGGAGGAGATCGGCCAGCGGTTCGAGGTGTCGCGGACCGTGGTGCGGGAGTCGTTGCGCGTCCTCGAGGCCAAGGGGCTCGTCAGCGCCCGCCCCAACGTCGGTACCCGGGTCCGCCCGGTCAGCGACTGGAACCTGCTGGACCCCGACATCATCGAGTGGCGGGCGTTCGGTCCGCAGCGGGAGAGCCAGCGCCGCGAGCTGTGCGAGCTGCGATGGACGATCGAGCCGCTGGCTGCGCGGCTCGCGGTCGGCCACGGGCGGGACGACATCCAGCAGCGGCTGGCCGACATGGTCGAGATCATGGGCCACGCGCTGGCGCAGGGCGACCAGCTGACCTTCTCCCGCGCCGACGCCGAGTTCCACGCGGTGCTGCTCCAGGCCGCCGGCAACCGGATGCTGGAGCACCTGTCGGGGATCGTCGCCTCGGCCCTCCACGTCTCGGGCGGTCCGGTGACCGGCTGCGAGCGCCCCACGGAGTCGTCGGTGGCACTCCACCAGCGCATCGTGGAGGCCGTGGGCACGGGTGACGGACCCGGCGCGGAGGCGGCGATGCGCAAGCTGCTGGCGGTCCGGCCGGAGCAGGCGCAGCCGTCGCAGCCTTCGGCCGATCACGTGGTTCCCGCCCCTCGGGAGCACTGAGGCGGGGATCGTGCCCGAGGAGTGGTGTCAGACCGTCGTCGGAGCCCCTGGCACCGGGTTCCGGCGACGGTCTGCCGCTCCGGATGGCACCCCCGTGCCGGTACCCTTGCCGATATGTACGGATAAGCACGGGTAAGGGCTGCTATGGCTGTGACCCGGGACACGTGAATTGGACGTAACGCTTCCTGCCGAAGCGCGATGACTCAAGAGGTAGCAGCGACAAGGGGAACAGGGACGCCTGTAGGCGGCGTTGTCTCCCCTTCGGCGCCCCGCTTCCCCAGGTGCCGGACGAGATCGCCGGTGCTCGCAGGATCCAGTCCGAGACCGGGCGGGGTCAAAGCCATTTCCATCGTTCCGAGAGGTTGTTCGTGTCGGCCAGCACATCCCGTACGCTCCCCGCGGAGATCGCCGAATCCGAGTCCGTGATGGCGCTCATTGAGCGGGGAAAGGCTGAGGGGCAGATCGCAGGCGATGACGTGCGTCGGGCCTTCGAAGCTGACCAGATTCCGCCAACCCAGTGGAAGAACGTTCTGCGCAGCCTCAACCAGATCCTCGACGAGGAGGGTGTGACGCTGATGGTGAGTGCCGCCGAAGCGCCCAAGCGCACCCGGAAGAGCGTCGCGGCCAAGACCCCCGCTCGGCGTACCGCCACCAAGGCCGTCGCCACGAGGAAGACCGCCGCACCGGCCGCGCCGGACGCTGCGGACTCGGAGGTCGGCGAGGCCAAGCCGGTCAAGAAGGCCGCGGCGAAGAAGGCGGTGGCGAAGAAGGCCGCCGCCAAGAAGACCACCGAGGGCGCGGTCAAGAAGACCACCGCGAAGAAGGCCGCGAAGAAGGCCGCCGGGAAGAAGTCCGAGGTCGACGAACTGCTCGCGGAGGAGGAGGTCGTCGAGGTGCCCGGCAAGGGCGGCAAGGACGACGCCCCCGCCGAGGGCAAGAACGAGAACGAGGGCTTTGTCCTGTCCGACGAGGACGAGGACGACGCCCCCGCGCAGCAGGTCGCGGCCGCCGGTGCCACCGCCGACCCGGTCAAGGACTACCTCAAGCAGATCGGCAAGGTCCCGCTGCTCAACGCCGAGCAGGAGGTCGAGCTGGCGAAGCGGATCGAGGCCGGTCTCTTCGCAGAGGACAAGCTGGCGAACTCGGACAAGATCGCTCCGAAGCTCAAGCGCGAGCTGGAGATCATCGCCGAGGACGGCCGCCGGGCCAAGAACCACCTGCTGGAGGCCAACCTCCGACTCGTGGTGTCGCTGGCCAAGCGCTACACCGGTCGCGGCATGCTCTTCCTGGACCTCATCCAGGAGGGCAACCTCGGCCTGATCCGCGCGGTGGAGAAGTTCGACTACACCAAGGGCTACAAGTTCTCCACGTACGCCACCTGGTGGATCCGGCAGGCGATCACCCGGGCCATGGCCGACCAGGCGAGGACCATCCGTATCCCGGTCCACATGGTCGAGGTCATCAACAAGCTCGCCAGGGTGCAGCGGCAGATGCTCCAGGACCTGGGCCGCGAGCCCACGCCGGAGGAGCTGGCCAAGGAGCTGGACATGACGCCCGAGAAGGTCGTCGAGGTCCAGAAGTACGGCCGCGAGCCCATCTCGCTGCACACCCCGCTCGGTGAGGACGGCGACAGCGAGTTCGGCGACCTCATCGAGGACTCCGAGGCCGTCGTGCCGGCGGACGCGGTGAGCTTCACCCTCCTCCAGGAGCAGCTGCACTCGGTGCTGGACACGCTGAGCGAGCGGGAGGCCGGCGTCGTCTCGATGCGCTTCGGCCTCACCGACGGGCAGCCCAAGACGCTGGACGAGATCGGCAAGGTCTACGGCGTGACGCGTGAGCGCATCCGGCAGATCGAGTCGAAGACCATGTCGAAGCTGCGCCACCCGTCCCGCTCGCAGGTCCTCCGCGACTACCTGGACTGAGCCGGTAACGACCCACGACGGAACCCGTCGGCTCCCCTCGTTCACGAGGGGCCGACGGGTTCCGTCGTGAGGACCGTGGGGGGCCGTCCGCGGGGGCGCGGCCGCCCGGCCGTCCGGCGGCCGCTCGGGTGTTCCGGGAGTTTCCCCCTTCTGGCGGACAGCGCGTAGCGGAGTGATTCCGTACAGTCAGGTAACTGTATGAATACCTTCGCGCGTCTGCTCAGTACAGTCATCGTCTCCTCGGTCACGGCCGCCGGTGCGCTGGTGGCGGTGCCCGCCACCGCGTCCGCGTTGGACCGCGACGTCATCGGCGGCCAGACGGCCCGCACGGCGGACCATCCGTGGGTGGTCGCCGTCTCCAGTCGCCGGCTCTTCGGCAACCTCCGGTCCGGGCAGTTCTGCGGCGGCGCGGTGGTGTCGCCGCGCACGGTGGTCACCGCCGCGCACTGCTTCGACCGGGACACGCTCGGCGCCGACCCGGCCCGGCTTCCCGACCTGCGGGTGATCGCGGGTCGGGACGACCTGCGCACTCGTGCCGGCCAGGAGGTCGCCGTCAGCGAGGTCTGGGTGAATCCGCAGTACAGCCGCCGGACGACCTCCGGGGACATCGCGGTGCTCCGGCTCGCCCGTTCGCTTCCGGCGGACATCGCCATCCCGTTGGCCTCCGCCGGGGATCCGGCGTACGAGGCCGGTGCGGTGGCCGGCGTGTTCGGCTGGGGGGACGTCAGGGGGAACGGGAGCTACAGCTCCCGTTCCCCCTGACGTCCCC
>NZ_WMLF01000192.1 GCF_014156695.1 Streptomyces durbertensis
CCGCTCGGGCGGCCCAGCGGGACGCGCCCGAGCGGCGGGCGGTTCCGCGGCGGGCCGGCTCAGCGGCGGGCCCGGGCGGCGTCGCGGCGGGCGCGCAGCCGGTTCACCGTCACCGGGTCGTGCGCCAGCGCCGCCTCGTCGTCGAGCAGCGCGTTGAGCAGCTGGTAGTAGCGGGTCGGCGACATGCCCAGCTCCTCGCGGACCGCGCGCTCCTTGGCGCCGGGCCCCGACCAGCCGCGGCGTTCCATGGCCAGCACCGCCCGCTCGCGCTCGTCCAGCCCACCCGCCGGCGCCTCCGGCGGGTCGGAGCTGTTGTCGTCGTTCACGTTCCGCACGATAGGCCGTCGGCGCCGGCCGCGCGAGCGGGGTACCTCGCGGGGCGCGGCCTCAGCGGCGGGCGCGGGCCGCCGCCTCCTCCGTCTCGGCGCGGCGCTGGAGCGAGGTGAGCACGGCCTGCGGGTCAGTGCCCTTCTCCACCGCGCGGCCGATGGACTTCTTCACCTCCGCGCTGGTCGCCGCCCAGGAGACCTTGTTCACCGGGTAGAACTCGGCGGCGCCGAGCTGCTCGAGGAACGGCCACAGGTCCTTGTGCTTCTTGTCGTCCAGCATCTTCTCGGAGGCGGACGTGGTGACCGGCAGCAGGTCGTACCGGTCGGTGAAGGTGTAGTGCTGCTCGGTGCTGAAGACGAAGTCGAGGAAGGCGCCGATCTGTTCGCGGTGCCCGTTCTGCTTGAAGCCCATGATCCAGTCGGCGACGCCCATGGTGGCGCCGGCCTCGCCCTCGCGGCCGGGCAGCGGCGCGGTGCCGTAGTCGACCTTGCCCTTGGCCGCCTGCTGCATCAGCGTGGGGTGGCCGTTGAGCATGCCCACCTCGCCGCGGCTGAAGGCGTCGAAGAGCTGCTGGCGGTTGGTCTTGCCGGGGCTGCCCGGGCCGGTGAGGCCCTTGCCGACGAACTCGTCGCGCAGCCAGGTGAACGTCTTGACGTTCTCGTTGGAGTCGAGGGTGTAGGTGTTGACGTTGTCGGTGTAGCCGCCACCGCCGCTGAGCATCCACATCATCGACTCCGCCTGCGCCTCCTCCGGGCCGAGCGGCAGACCGTAGGGGTGCTTGACGCCGGCCGCGCGCAACGCCTCGGCGGCCGACTGGAGTTCGTCCCAGCTTGTCGGCGGCTTGGCCGGGTCGAGGCCGGCCTCGGTGAAGAGCGCCTTGTTGTAGAAGAGCAGGCGGGTGCTGCTGACGAACGGCAGTCCGTACTGGACGCGGCCGAGTTCGCCGGCCTGGGCGAGCGCCGGGATGATGTCGGCGTGCACGGGTATGGAGAGCAACTCCGAGGCGCTGTACAGCTTGTCGGAGGCGGCGTAGTCGGCGTACGCGCCGATCTGCGCGATGTCGGGGGCCTCGCCGGCCTTGACCATCTCGGCGACCTTGTCGTCGACCTCCTCCCAGCTGAGGACGGTGACGTCGACCTTGACGCCGTCGTGGCCGCCCTTCTCCTCGAAGGCGCGGACGAGGTCGTCCCAGTAGCCCTTGGAGCTGTTCGCCGAGCCGGGGGTGCCGTAGTCGGCGACGACGACCTTGAGCGTGACGTCACCGCCCGCCTTGCTGTCGTTGCCGCAACCCGCCGCGGACAGTCCGATGGCGCTGACCATGCCGAGAGCCGCCAGGCCCATGAACCGACGCCGCTGCACTTGTGATTCCGCCCCTTTTGCGTGACCTGTCTGGTTGCACGATATGACCGGGTGTCGAGCCTGTCGGACCCGACCCCTCCCAAGTCACGCCCGGTTGGGGATGACTCGCCCGTTTTGACCCGGGTGAACGGTCGCACGTACGCCCATTGTTCATACGCGTGTGAGGCCAGAGTTTCCAGTCGGACCTTCCGCCAGGTCTACACCAGGGCGGGTCTCACTTCGGCAACAACGACGTCTACGCAGGTCAGGCCGGTCGCCCCGCGGACCGACAGCTTCCGGCCAAGAGGTCTCCACCACCGACGGCGTTCCGCCGACCCCTCACCCGAGGGACCGGTAGCGACTCTGGAAGTAGAGCAGCGGCCGGCCCTCGACCACCGGCAGCGCGACCCGCAGGACCCGAGCGACGAGCAGCGTGTGGTCACCGGCGGCGACCCGCTGCTCGGTGCGGCACTCGATCTGGGCGAGCGCGTCGTCCACCAGCGGCGCGTCGGTGTACTCGCCGCGCCCGTGCGGCAGTTCGCGGAACAGCAGCCGGTCGCTCAGGCGCCCCTTCATGGCGAACCTTCCGGCCACCTGGCGCTGCGCGTCGGTGAGCAGCGAGGCCGCCCACAGCGGCTGCCGCTCCAGCAGTTCCTCCATCCGGGAGCCGGTGCGCACGCTGAGCAGCACCAGCGGCGGATCAAGCGAGACCGAGACGAACGCCGTCGCCGTCATACCGACGTCCTCGCCGCGCGGACCCTCCTCGGGGTCGTGCGCGGTGACCAGCACCACACCGCCGGCGAGTCTGGCCATGGCCGCCCTGAAGTGTTCCTCACTCACCCCTTCAGCATGGCCGCCCATCCCGGGCGCCCGCTCGCCGGGTCCCCGCACCGGCGGACGGGTCGATTCCGGTCGTTCACCGCCCACCGGGGTACGCACCGCGCGTCCACCAGTAGGATTCCCCTCCATGAAGAGCTTGTGACTTGAGTCACAGATGCTATTAATTGTTGACCCTGTGTACCGAGTGGGCAGCTCGCTGTGATTCAGTGGCCGTTGACACTCGTAAGGGTGACTCAGTGTGCGGTGACAGGGGGAGGCGATGGACACCGATTCCGAGCCGTACGTCCGCCTCACCACACTGCGTCGCCTTCACCAGTCGGTGGCGCGACTCAACACCGCCCGCAGTCTCGCCGACACCCTCCAGACCGTCGCCGACGGCGTGGTCACCGGACTCGGCTTCGAGCTGGCCGCCGTCAACCTCGTCCGCCAGGACGGCGACCTGGTGGTGGCCGCCGTCGGCGGCAGCGCGGCGGCGGAGGCGATGATGGCCGGCCGGGTCGGTTCCCGGGCCTCGTGGGAACGACGGCTCAGCATGGGCGAGGCGTGGGGCGAGCTGCGCTTCATCCCCTACAGCGACGGCTGGGTGCTCGACGAGGACGACGTGCCGCAGTGGCACACCGCCGGCCCGGCGCCGCGCTTCCCCGACGAGTGGCACCCGATGGACCGGCTGTACGCACCGATGTACACCTCCGACGGCGACCTGCTCGGCGTCATCTCCGTCGACAAGCCGCGCAACGGCCGACGCCCCGGGGCCTGGGGCCGCGAAGCCCTCCAGATGTACGCCTTCCAGGCCGCCATAGCGATCAGCAACGCCCGGCTGCGGTCCAACATGCAGCGCGCCCTGGTCCGCCTGGAGCGGGAGCAACAGGCACTGCGGGCCAGCGAGGAGAGCTTCCGTCAGGCCTTCGAGTACGCCCCGAGCGGCATGGCCATCGCCGAGATGGGCGGCGACGAGCAGGGCAGGCTGATCAAGACGAACGACGCGCTGTGCCGGCTGCTGGGCCGACCCGCCTCGGTGATGCAGCGCTACAGCTTCTCCGACCTCGTGCACCCGGAGGACGTCGGAACCCTGCTGCGCACCTCCGCCGAGGGCGGCCGGGCCGAGCTGCGGTTGGCCCGCCGGGACGGCTCCTACATCTGGGTGTCGCTGCGCAACTCGGTGGTCGCGGACACCGCCGACGGTCCGCGCTTCCTCCTCACCCACGTCGAGGACATAGAGGAACGCAAGCGCCACGAGCTGGCCCTCGCCCACCGCGCCAGCCACGACTCGCTGACCGGAC
Organism: Streptomyces durbertensis; assembly: GCF_014156695.1. Classification (GTDB taxonomy): domain Bacteria; phylum Actinomycetota; class Actinomycetes; order Streptomycetales; family Streptomycetaceae; genus Streptomyces; species Streptomyces durbertensis. The sequence continues at coordinate 3,789 of NZ_WMLF01000192.1, forward strand.
TGCCCAACAGCGCTGAACTCCGCGCCCGGCTCAGCGCCCGGCTGTGCGAGCGGCCCGCGCCGCCGCCCGCCGAGCCGGTCGCCGCCTACGACCCGCACGAGTCGACGCACTCCTTCGTGATGGACGACTTCGGCCGCCCGGTCGGCCCGCTGGACGGCTACGACTACCACGAGCACCTGACGGTCCCGGAGACCGACGACCCGTCCGACAAGGGCCTCGCGGTGCTCTTCTGCGACCTGGACGGCTTCAAGTCCATCAACGACCGGTTCGGACACCACTGCGGGGACGCGGTCCTCCAGGAGGTCGCCCGCCGCCTGTCCGCGCAGGTCCGCGACAACGACACGGTCGCCAGGCTCGGTGGCGACGAGTTTGTGGTGCTCGCCGTCGGTCTCGGCCGCGCGGACGCGGCGGATCTGGCCGTCCGGTTGCGGAACGCCATCATTCCGCCGATTCGGGTGGACGGCCGCGCGGTGCGGGTGGGCGCCAGCTTCGGCATCGGCTGGGCGGCCTGCGGCATGACCGCCGAAGAGGTACTGCAATCCGCTGACCAGCGCATGTACGTCGAGAAGCGGTCGCGGGCCAAGGGCCACCGGCGCGCCGGCTGACCGCCGGAAGCGCCCTCGTGACGCCCCCGGCGCCCCGGGAACGCCCGTTGATCCGGGAGTCAAGCCGTCTCGTGACGTCGCCCGAACGGGGTAGGCTGCGCGGGGTCAGCCGTATGCGTAAGAGGAGAGCAGGGGATGACCGCCGGTAACCACGGTACGAACCCGCCGGAGGGCGACGACCCGTTCGGCTACCTGTACCGCTCGGAGGGCGGGGAGCCCGCCGAACAAGGCCAGCAGGCCGGCGTTCCCCGCACCTCGTACAACCAGGTCCGCGCCGTCGGTGAGCGCCGCTACGGCCAGCAGCGGCCGCAGCAGCCCGCCGGCCAGCCCGGCCCGAACGCCTACTACGCCGCCCCCGAGACCCAGCCCGGCGGCCTCGACGCGGCCCGCGCCTCCGGCGGCGGTGGCCACGGCCGCTCCGACGCGCCGCAGCCCCGCCGCCGCAACGGACTGCTGATCGGCGCGCTCGCCGTGGTCGCGGCCGTTGTCGTGGGCGTCGGCGCGGCCGTCGCCTTCAGCGACGACGACGGCAAGAAGGACCAGGGCCAGGAGCAGACGCCGCCCCCGGACAACGGCGGCGACGAACCGGACGAGCAGCCCGGCGACGAGCAGCCGGGCGACGAGGACAAGCCCACCAAGCTGCCCCGCGAGGACGCCTCCAGCCTGCGCCTGGACAACGGCCCGCAGGTCGGCGGCGACATCCCCGGCTCCCGCGCCCGCGACGGCAAGTACGTGCACGGCTTCGCCGAGGGCGCCGCCGTCACCTGGTCCACCGAGGTCGCCAAGGGCGGCGACTACACCGTCTTCCTCGGCTACAGCGTGCCCGGCAGGGACGCCGACAGCACCCTCACCGTCAACGGCGAGGCCCAGAGCCGGCCCGTGCGGATGAGCAACTTCGCGGGCGCCGGGAAGGACGACTGGGAGAAGGGCTGGACCAAGACCTACGCCTGGATCAGCCTCAAGGACGGCGCGAACGAGATCAAGGTCTCCTGCGAGTCCGGCAACACGTGCGAGTTCGCGCTCGACCAGGTCTGGCTCGTGGAGGGCCACGTCCGCTGAGCGGCCGGCGGCAGCGGGTCGACTTCCGTCAGACGCCGTCGAGCAGCCGCAGGTGGTTCGCCACCGTCTCGGCCATCGCCTCCCGACCCGGCCTGGTGTAGCGCCGCGGGTCCACCTCGTGTGGCGCGGCGGCCAGCGCCGCCCGGACGGCCGCCGTGTAGGCGACGTTCAGCGCCGTACCGACGTTGATCTTCCGCATCCCGGCGGCCACCGCCGCCCGCAGCTCCGCCTCCGGCACCCCGGAGGAGCCGTGCAGCACCAGCGGGACCGGCACCGCGTCCCGCAACCGCCTGATCAGCCCGTGGTCCAGCGCCGCGCTGCGCTCGGTCATCGCGTGACTGCTGCCGACCGCCACCGCCAACGCGTCCACCCCGGTCTCCGCGACGTAGGCGGCGGCCTCCGCCGGATCGGTACGGGCGCCGGGGGCGTGCGCGTCCAGCGGCGGCTCACCCTCCTTGCCGCCGACCCGGCCCAGCTCCGACTCCAGCCACACCCCGCGCGCGTGCGCCCACTCGACGGCCTGCGCGGTCACCCGCACGTTCTCCTCGTACGGTGACTTCGACGCGTCGAACATCACCGAGCTGAAGCCCGCCTCGGGCGCGGCCCGCAGCAGTTCCACCGACGTGACGTGGTCCAGATGCAGGGCGAGCGGCACCCGTGACTCCCGGATCACGCCGAGCGCCGCGGCCGCCAGCGGCCGCAGCCGCCCCTCGTGGTAGCGGACGGCGTTCTCCGATATCTGGAGCACCGCCGGCACGCCGGCCCGCTCCGCGCCCGCGGCCACCGCCTCGGCGTGCTCCAGGCTGATCACGTTGAAGGCGAACACCGCCGTGTTCTTCTCACGGGCGGTGCCGACGAGTTCGGCTGTGCTGACGAGCGACATCGGCGTCCTCTGTTCTTGTGCGGGAGGCGGCGGCCCGTCAGACCTCAGGCGGCGCCGCGCGGTTGCTCCTCCACGGCGACCCGGGGCAGGAGTTCTTCGGCGACCCCGGAGTCGAACTCCCCCGCGGTGCGGGCGGCGACCGTCGCCGCCGACAGCGCGACGGCCCGGGCCAGCACCGACGGCCAGTCGACGACCGACTTCGGGTCTGCCGGCTGCGTGGCGGCCGGCTTCGAGGCTGCCGGCTGCGGGGGCGCCGGCTCCGTGACGGCCGACTTCGGGTCTGTCGGCTTCGGGGGTGCCGGCTTCGGGAGTGCGGTGTCCAGCGAGCCGTCCGCCGGGCCGGGGGCGAGCGCGTCGAGGAGGACGGCGGCCACCGTGTCGCCGGCGCCCGTCGGGTTGCCGGCGATCCGCTTCGGCGGCCGGGCCCGCCACACGCCGTCCGGTGTGACCGCCAACAGGCCCTCCGCGCCCAGGGACACGACCACCGTGCCCGCGCCGCGGCGTCGCGCCTCACCCGCCGCCCGCAGCGGCTCCCGGCTGCCGGTGAGCGCGGCCAACTCGTCCAGGTTCGGCTTGACCAGCTCCGGGCGGGCGGCCAGCCCGCGCGCCAGCGGCTCCCCGCTGGTGTCCAGCAGCACCGGTACGCCCGCCGCCCGCGCCGCGCGGACCAGCGTCGCGTACCCGCCGACCGGCACGCCCGGCGGCAGGCTGCCGCACAGCGCGACCGCCTCCGCGTCCGCCAGCAACCGCTCGTAGTGGGACCGGAAGGCGGACCACTCCGCGGCGGTCACGGCCGGGCCGAGCTCGTTGAACTGGGTGGTGTCGCCGCCGGCGGTGTCGACGACGGCAACCGTGCGGCGGGTGTCCCCGGCGATCGGCAGCAGCGCGTCCACCACCGGCTCGGCGGCCAGCAGCTCCCGCAGCCTGGCGCCGGTCGCGCCGCCGCCGACAAAGCCGGTGACCACGGCCCGCCGCCCCGACGCGGCCAGCACCCGGGCCACGTTGACGCCCTTCCCGCCGGGGCGTTCCGCCGCGTCCCGCACCCGGTGCGTGCTGTGCGGGACAAGCCGGCGCACGGAATAGGTGACGTCCACAGCGGTGTTCAGTGTGACGGTCAGGATCACCGGGTTACTCCACCCCCTGCCGGGCAACGCCGTGCCCCCGATAGCGGTTCAGCCGAGCTGCGTCGGCCGGCGGGCGCCGACCGCGACCAGTGATCATGCCACCGGAACGGCCGTTCGGCGACCCCCCGGCACGGGACGGACCGCGGCCTTGGCCCGGCGCCGCCCGCCGGCGGTCACGCCGTCGGGTCCACCACCCACTCGCCCTTGCGCAGCACCCCGCGCACCCGCAGGTCCTCGTCCAACACCACCAGGTCGGCGTCGAGTCCCGGCAGGATCGCGCCGATCCGGTCCGACCTTCCCAGCAGCCGGGCCGGGGTCGTGGAGAGCGCCCGCACGGCGTCCTCGACCGGCAGCCCGTCGACGGTCACCGCGCGGCGCAGCGCGGTGTCGAGCGTGAGCGTGGAGCCGGCGATGGTGCCGTCCGCGAGCCGGGCCACGCCGTCCGACACCGTCACGTCCAGCGCGCCCAGCCGGTAGCTGCCGTCGCCGAAACCGGCGGCGTCCATCGCGTCCGTCACAAAGGCGACGCGGTCGACGCCCGCCGCGCGCACCGCCAACTCCAGCACCGCCGGGTGCAGATGGACGCCGTCGTTGATCAGCTCGACGGTGACGCGGTCGTCCTCCAGCAGCGCGGTCACCGGGCCGGGGGCGCGGTGCTGGAGCGCGGGCATCGCGTTGAACAGGTGGGTGGCGACGGTAGCGCCGGCCTCGATCGCCTCCCGCGTCTGGTCGTAGCCGGCGTCGGTGTGACCGACGGCGGCGATCACCCCGTGCTCGGCGAGCAGCCGCACGGAGCTGATGCCGCCGGGGAGTTCGGTGGCCAGCGTGCACATCACGGCCGTGCCGCGCGCGGCGTCCAGCAGCTTGCGGACGTCGGCCGGGTCGGGGTCGCGCAGCAGGTGCTCGGCGTGCGCGCCCTTGCGGCAGGGCGAGATGAACGGGCCCTCGAAGTGGACGCCGGCGAGGTCGCCCTGCTCCACCAGCTCCGACAGCAGCGACGCCTGCCGCGCCAGGTCGTCCAGCTCACCGGTCACCATGGAGCCGACCACGGTCGTCGAGCCGTGCTCGCGGTGCGTCCGGACACCGGTCAGCACGTCCTCGGCGCTGCCGGAGGTGAAGGAACCGCCGCCACCGCCGTGGTTGTGGATGTCGACGAAGCCGGGCACCAGCCAGTACCCGGTGAGGTCGTGCGCGGCCGGGTCGGCCGGGACCCGGTCGTGCGCGGCCGGGTCGGCCGTCGCGGACGCGGCGGCGTGTTCCGGTCCGGCGGGCGGCGGCGTCACCTCGGCGATCCTGCCCCCCTCGACCACCACGCGGCCACCGTCCAGAACACCCTCGGGCGTCACGACGCGGGCTCCGGCGAGCAGCAGGCGGCCGGACTCGGGCATCGGCGTCATGGGGTTGTTACCTCCACGGAGAGTAGGTCCCAGGCGAGGAGTCCCGCGCCCAGGCAGCCGGCGGCGTCCCCCAGCGCCGCGGGAACGATCGAGGGGAGCCGCTGGAAACGCACCCGGTCGGCGACCGCGTCCCGCAGCGGCCGGAAGAGCACGTCACCCGCCTCGGCGAGGCCGCCTCCGACGATCACCATGCGGGGGTCGAGCAGCCGCACGGCCGTGACCAGCCCGGCGGCAAGCGCGTCGACCGCGTCCGCCCACACGGCGGCGGCTCGCGGGTCACCGGCGGCGACCGCCCGGGCGGCGTCGGCCGCGCCGGCCGTCGGGTCGCCGGACGCGGCGGCCCAGGCGCGGCCGACCGCCGACGCGGACGCCAGCGCCTCCAGACAGCCGCGCGCGCCGCAGCCGCACAGGGGTCCGTCCGGCCGGACGATCACATGGCCGATCTCCCCGGCACCGCCGTGCGCCCCGGCCTCCACGCGGCCGTCGATGCCGATGGCGCCCGCGATGCCGGTGCCCAGCGGCACGAACAGGAAGCGGTCCACACCGGCGCCCGCGCCCAGCCGGCCCTCGGCGAGGCCGCCCGCCCGCACGTCGTGCCCCAGCGCCACCCGGACACCGGCCAGCCGCTCCTCCAGCAGGTCGCGCAGCGGCAGGTCGCGCCAGCCGAGGTTCGCCGCGTAGGCGACCTGGCCGTCGACCTCGTCGACGATCCCGGGCACCGCCACGCCCGCCGCGGCGGGCTCCTCTCCGTAGCGCTCGACGCCGACGCGCCGGAGTTCCGCTGCGAAGTCGAGCACGGCGGCGGTCACGGCCTGCGGACCGTCCTCACGGCGGGTCGGCCGGCGGGCCTGGTGCAGCAGCCCGCCGTCCGCCCCCATCAGGGCAGCCTTCATCCCGGTGCCGCCCACGTCGAGGGCGATGGCGTATCTCACGGGGCCAGTTTCGCCCGACGACCCTCGAAAGGTCTAGTCCACTCACGGAGGAGGTAGCGCGCCTCACTCCCCGCGCC
>NZ_WMLF01000193.1 GCF_014156695.1 Streptomyces durbertensis
GAACATCACGCACACCAGGACCGGAAGACCGGAAAAGAGGGACCACTGATGGAGTCGGCTGAAATCCGCCGCCGCTGGCTGAGCTTCTTCGAGGAGCGTGGGCACACGGTCGTGCCGTCGGCGTCGCTGATCGCGGACGACCCGACGCTGCTGCTCGTCCCGGCGGGCATGGTCCCCTTCAAGCCGTACTTCCTCGGCGAGGTCAAGCCGCCGTTCGCCCGGGCCACCAGCGTCCAGAAGTGCGTGCGCACCCCCGACATCGAAGAGGTCGGGAAGACCACCCGGCACGGCACGTTCTTCCAGATGTGCGGCAACTTCTCCTTCGGTGACTACTTCAAGGAAGGCGCGATCAAGCACGCCTGGGAGCTGCTGACGGGCTCGGTCGCCGACGGCGGTTACGGCCTGGACCCCGAGCGCCTGTGGATCACCGTCTACGAGAAGGACGACGAGGCCGAGCGCATCTGGCGCGACGTCGTCGGCGTGCCCGCCGAGCGCATCCAGCGGCTCGGCATGGGCCCCAACTACTGGTCCATGGGTGTGCCGGGCCCCTGCGGTCCCTGCTCCGAGATCAACTACGACCGGGGCCCGGAGTTCGGCCCCGAGGGCGGGCCCGCCGTCAACGACGAGCGCTACGTGGAGATCTGGAACCTGGTCTTCATGCAGTACGAGCGCGGCGCCGGCACGGGCAAGGAGGACTTCGAGATCCTCGGCGAACTGCCCGCCAGGAACATCGACACCGGCCTCGGCCTGGAGCGCCTGGCGATGATCCTCCAGGGCGTCCGCAACATGTACGAGACGGACACCCTGCGCGTGGTCATCGACAAGGCCACCGAGCTCACCGGCGTGCGCTACGGCGCCGGCGAGGACTCCGACGTCGCGCTGCGGGTCGTCGCCGACCACCTGCGCACCTCGGTGATGCTGATCGGCGACGGCGTGACCCCCGGCAACGAGGGCCGCGGCTACGTGCTGCGTCGCATCATGCGCCGCGCCATCCGCAACATGCGCCTCCTCGGCTCCCAGGAGCCGGTCGTCGGCCGTCTGGTGGACGTCGTCATCAACACGATGGGTCTGCAGTACCCCGAACTGGTCACCGACCGCGAGCGGATCATGACCGTCGCGCTCGCCGAGGAGGCCGCCTTCCTCAAGACGCTGCGCGCGGGCACCGGCATCCTCGACAACGCCGTCAGCGAGACCAAGGCCGCCGGCGGCCGCGAGCTCTCCGGCGAGCAGGCCTTCCTGCTGCACGACACCTGGGGCTTCCCCGTCGACCTCACCCTGGAGATGGCCGCCGAGCAGGGCCTGACCGTGGACGAGGACGGCTTCCGCCGGCTGATGCGCGAGCAGCGCGAGCGGGCCAAGGCCGATGCCATGGCCAAGAAGACCGGCCACGCGGACCTCTCCGCCTACCGCGAGGTCGCCGACACCGCCGGCGCCACCGAGTTCACCGGCTACATCCACACCGAGGGAGAGGCCACCGTCGTCGGCCTGCTGGTCGCCGGGGTGTCCTCGCCGGCCGCCCAGGAGGGCGACGAGGTCGAGATCGTCCTGGACCGCACGCCGTTCTACGCCGAGGGCGGCGGCCAGCTCGCCGACACCGGCCGGATCCGGCTGTCCGGCGGCGCCGTCGTGGAGGTGCGGGACGTCCAGCGTCCGGTGCCGGGCGTCAGCGTGCACAAGGGCGTCGTCCAGGTCGGCGAGGTCACCGTCGGCGCCGAGGCGTACTGCGTGATCGACGTCGCCCGCCGCCGGGCCATCGCCCGCGCCCACAGCGCCACCCACCTCACCCACCAGGCGCTGCGCGACGCGCTCGGCCCCACCGCCGCCCAGGCCGGCTCGGAGAACTCGCCCGGCCGTTTCCGCTTCGACTTCGGCTCCCCGACCGCCGTGCCCGGCTCGGTGCTCACCGACGTCGAGCAGCGCATCAACGAGGTGCTCGGCAGCGACCTCGACGTGCACGCCGAGGTCATGAGCCTGGACGAGGCCAGGAAGCAGGGCGCCATCGCCGAGTTCGGCGAGAAGTACGGCGAGCGCGTGCGGGTGGTCACCATCGGCGACTTCTCCAAGGAGCTGTGCGGCGGCACCCACGTCCACAACACCTCCCAGCTCGGCCTCGTCAAGCTGCTCGGTGAGTCCTCGATCGGCTCCGGCGTACGCCGTGTGGAGGCGCTGGTCGGCGCCGACGCCTACCGGTTCCTCGCCAAGGAGCACACCGTCGTCGCCCAGCTCACCGAGCTGGTCAAGGGCCGCTCCGAGGACCTGCCCGAGCGGATCTCCGGCATGATCACCCGCCTGCGGGACGCCGAGAAGGAGATCGACCGGCTGCGCGCGGAGAAGGTCCTCCAGGCCGCCGGGTCGCTCGCCCAGGGCGCCAAGGACGTCAAGGGCGTCGCGCTGGCCGTCGGCCGGGTGCCGGACGGCACCAGCGGCGAGGACCTGCGCAAGCTCGTGCTCGACGTGCGCGGCCGCATCCCCGCCGACCGCCCGGCCGTCGTGGCCCTGTTCAGCGTCGCGAACGACCGCCCGCTGACCGTCGTCGCCACCAACGAGGCGGCCAGGGAGCGCGGCCTGAAGGCCGGCGACCTGGTGCGCACCGCCGCCAGGACGCTCGGCGGTGGCGGCGGCGGCAAGCCCGACGTCGCCCAGGGCGGCGGCCAGAACCCCGGCGCCGTGGACGATGCCATCAGCGCCGTCGAACGCCAGGTGGCGGAGGTCGCGTGAGCGAGGCCGGAGGCCCGTTGATGCGCCGAGGCCGTCGGCTGGCCGTCGACGTGGGGGACGCCCGGATCGGGGTCGCCAGCTGCGACCCCGACGGGCTCCTGGCCACGCCGGTGGAGACGATCCCCGGTCGGGACGTCCCCGCCGCGCGACGCCGGCTGGCCGCGCTCGTCGAGGAGTACGAACCGCTGGAGGTCGTCGTCGGGCTCCCCAGGTCGCTCAGCGGCGGCGAGGGCCCGGCGGCGGCGAAGGTGCGCGACTTCGCGCAGCACCTCGCCGGAGAGATCGGCCCGGTGCCCGTCCGGCTGGTCGACGAGCGGATGAGCACCGTGACGGCCGCCCAGTCCATGCGGTCGGCCGGAGTGAGTGCGAAGAAGGGCCGCGCACGTATCGACCAGGCGGCGGCCGTGGTCATCCTCCAGAGCGCCCTGGAGGCCGAACGGGTGTCAGGAAGCCCACCCGGAGAGTGCGTCGGAGGAGTTGTCTGATCGCAATACGGTAACGTTCCGGGCGACACGGCGGCCGCTCGAACACAACAGCGGTAAGGCGGACCGCCGCAGCGCGGCATAGGGGACAGATGACTGAGTACGGCCGGGGACACGGCTCCCAACCATGGCACCCGGAGGACCCGTTGTACGGGGACCGGGGCGGGGACGGGGCTCAGCAGCAGCCGGGCTGGGACCAGCACGGCGGCCAGCCGCAGCCCTACCAGGACCCCCACGGCCAGGGCACGCACGGCGAGGGCATCCAGGGTCAGGGCACGAACGGCCACGGCTCGCACGGCCAGGACGCCCACGGCCACGGCCCCCAGGACCAGTCGTACGGCGGGCAGTACGACAGCCGGTACGGCGAGCATTACGGCAGCCAGTACGACAACCAGTACGGCGAGCAGCAGGGTTGGCAGCAGCCCGGCGGCGGCCACCACGGCTACCCCGCCGGCTCCGGGAGCGGCTACCACCCGGCGGGCGGCCAGCAGCCGGGCCAGGCGGCGGACGGCCACTACGGCGGCTACGGCGACCAGTCCCATGGCTACGGCGGCCAGCAGCACACCGACCAGCAGCACGCCGACCAGTCGCACGGCGGTTACGGCGGCCACCAGCAGGATGCCCACGACCCGTACGCGTCCGGCGCCGGCTATGCCGATCCCGCCGACCCCTACGGCCAGAACTACGGCTACCAGGACCCGGCCGTCCGGCCCGACACCTACGCCACCCCTGACGCCTACCCGCCGCCGCGCCCGCCGCACGGCCGGGGCCAGGAGGCGTCCCAGGCGCCCGGTCCGGACCCGGAGACCGGCTGGGACCCCGGCCCCGAACTCGACGACCACGCCTTCTTCGCCGCCGCCGACCCCAGCCGGCCCACCCGCTCCCCGCGCGACGAGGAGCCCGAGAAGCCCGGCCCCCGGGCGGGCCGCGCCGGCCGCCGCCGCCGTGCCGCCGAGGAACCGGAGGAGCCCGCGGCCCCCGGTCCCGACGGCACCGACCCGGACGAGGACACCGACGAGGACCCCCGCGACGGAGGCCGCCGGGCGGGCCGCTCCCGGCGGGGCAGCGCGCGCCGCAAGAACGGCATGGCCTGCCTGATCGTCGCGGTGGTCCTGGTGGGCGGCGTCGGGGGAGCGGGCTACTACGCCTACACCCTCTACAAGGAGCGCTTCGCCAGCGCGCCCGACTACGCGGGCCAGGGCAGCGGCGAGGTGCAGGTGACGGTTCCCGAGGGCGCCAACCTCGGCGCCATCGCCCGCATCCTCGAACAGGAGGGCGTGGTCAAGAGCGCCGCGGCGTTCGTCTCGGCGTCCGCGAAGAACCAGGACGCGCTGCGGATCCAGGCCGGCAGCTACGTGATGCGCAAGGAGATGTCGGCCGCCGCCGCCGTCGAACTGATGCTCAACCCGGCCAGCCAGAGCGGCCTGATCATCCCCGAGGGGCTGCGGGCGAGCCGGATCTACCAACTGATCGACGAGCGCACCGAATCACCCGAGGGCACCACGGAGAAGGCGGCCGAGAAGACCGACCTCGGACTGCCGTCGTGGGCGAACGGCGAGGTGGAGGGCTTCCTCTTCCCGTCCCGGTACAGCGTCACCAAGAACTCCGAGCCGGCCGAGGTGCTGAAGGAGATGGTGAAACGCGCCAAGGCCGAGTTCCGCAAGGTCGACCTGGAGACAAACGCCCGCAAGGTGAACCGGTCGCCCTACGAGGTGCTGATCATCGCCTCGCTCATCCAGGCGGAAGCCCAGGAGGACGAGGAGTTCGGCAAGGTCTCCCGGGTCATCTACAACCGCCTCGAACCCGGCAACAGCGCCACCAACGGCAAGCTCGACTTCGACTCCACCATCAACTACGCGCTCGGCCGCTCCACGCTCGACGTGTCGGTGACGGACACCAAGCTCGACCACCCGTACAACACCTACCGCAACGCCGGACTGCCGCCGGGCCCCATCGACAACCCCGGCCACCAGGCGATCGAGGCCGCGCTCAACCCCACCAAGGGCGACTGGCTGTACTTCGTCACGGTCAAGCCCGGCGACACCCGGTTCACCTCGGACTTCGCCGAACACAACAAGCACGTGCGCGACTTCAACGAGGAGCAGCGCCGGAAGCGGGAGGCGGGGGGATGACCGGGCGGACGACAGGCCGGGCCAGGCGCGCGGCGGTGCTCGGCTCACCCATCGGGCACTCCCTCTCACCCGAGCTGCACCGGGCCGCCTACCGCGCACTCGGCCTCACCGACTGGACGTACGACCGCTTCGAGGTCACCGAGCGCACCCTGCGCCCCTTCCTGGGCGAGCTCAGCGGCCCGTGGGCCGGACTGTCGCTGACCATGCCGCTCAAGCGGGCCGTGATCCCGCTCCTCGACGAGGTCGGCGAGACGGCCACCGCGATCGAGGCCGTCAACACCGTCGTCTTCACCGACGACGGCCGGCGGATCGGCGACAACACGGACGTGCCCGGCCTGCTGGCCGCGCTCGCCGAGCGGGGCGTCACCCGGGTACCCGAGGCCGCGGTGCTCGGTGCCGGCGCCACCGCCTCCTCCGCGCTCGCCGCGCTCGGCCGGATCTGCGACGGCGAGGTCACCGCCTACGTGCGCTCGCCCGAGCGGGCCGCCGAGATGCGCGGCTGGGGAGAGCGCCTGGGCGTCCGGGTCCGCACGGCGGACTGGGCGGACGCCGCCCGGGCGCTGCGGGCCCCGCTGGTCGTCGCCACCACCCCGGCCGGCAGCACCGACGCGCTGGCCGGCGCCGTGCCCGAGCGGCCGGGAACCCTCTTCGACGTGCTCTACGAGCCGTGGCCCACCCCGCTCGCCGCCGCCTGGTCCGCGCGCGGCGGCGAGGTGCTGGGCGGGCTGGACCTGCTGGTCCACCAGGCCGTGCTCCAGGTCGAGCTGATGACGGGCGTGCCCGAGGCGCCGCTGGCCGCGATGCGCGCGGCCGGGGAGGCCGCGCTGGCGGCCCGCGCCGCGCTGCGCGAGCAGTCCGCCTGATACCGGCTCCGCCCGTCCGCTCCACGGTCCGCCCGCCCGTTCCGCGGGCCGCCCGAGCCGCCGCGGGGGAGCCGTCTCAGGACCGACGCGCGAGCCGTCCGCCAGACGGACCGGAGTCCGGTCGCGGGGCCGGAACGTGGCAGGATCAAGGCAAGCACTTCGCGCCCGGAACCCAAGGAGCACCCGTTGAGTAGCTTGCGCTGGCTGACCGCAGGGGAGTCACACGGCCCCGCGCTCGTGGCGACGCTGGAGGGACTGCCGTCCGGCGTGCCGGTCACCACCGAGATGGTGGCCGACGCCCTGGCCCGCCGCAGGCTCGGCTACGGACGCGGTGCCCGGATGAAGTTCGAGCGCGACGAGGTCACCTTCCTGGGCGGCGTCCGGCACGGGCTGACCCTCGGCTCCCCGGTCGCGGTCATGGTCGGCAACACCGAGTGGCCCAAGTGGGAGCAGGTCATGGCCGCCGACCCGGTCGACCCCGCCGTGCTGGCCGAGCTGGCGCGCAACGCCCCGCTCACCCGCCCGCGCCCCGGCCACGCCGACCTCGCGGGCATGCAGAAGTACGGCTTCGACGAGGCCCGCCCGGTGCTGGAGCGGGCCTCCGCGCGGGAGACCGCCGCGAGGGTGGCGCTCGGCACCGTCGCCCGCTCGTACCTGAAGGAGACCTGCGGCATCGAGATCGTGTCGCACGTCGTCGAACTCGGCGCCGCCAGGGCCCCGCAGGGCGTGGTGCCGGTGCCCGGCGACGTCGAGCGGCTGGACGCCGACCCGGTGCGCGCGCTGGACGAGGCCGCGAGCAAGGCGATGGTCGCCGAGATCGACCAGGCCCACAAGGACGGCGACACCCTGGGCGGCGTCGTGGAGGTCCTGGCCTACGGCGTGCCGGTGGGCCTCGGCTCCCACGTGCACTGGGACCGCCGGCTCGACGCCCGGCTGGCCGCCGCGCTGATGGGCATCCAGGCGATCAAGGGCGTCGAGGTCGGCGACGGCTTCGACCTGGCCCGTGTCCCCGGCTCGAAGGCACACGACGAGATCGTGCCCACCGAGGACGGCATCCGCCGCTCCTCCGGCCGGTCCGGCGGCACCGAGGGCGGCCTGAGCACCGGCGAACTGCTGCGGGTGCGCGCCGCGATGAAGCCCATCGCCACCGTGCCCCGGGCGCTGGCCACCGTCGACGTCACCACCGGCGAGCCCGCCAAGGCCCACCACCAGCGCTCCGACGTGTGCGCCGTGCCGGCGGCCGGCATCGTCGCCGAGGCCATGGTGGCGCTGGTGCTCGCCGACGCGGTCGCGGAGAAGTTCGGCGGTGACAGCGTCACCGAGACCCGCCGCAACGTGCGGGGCTTCCTGGACAACCTGGCGATCCGGTGACCGTCGACGCGGGGCCGCACGACGCCCGGGACCTGCCACCGCGGGGGCCGAGGGTGGTCCTCGTCGGCCCCATGGGGGTCGGCAAGACCACCGTCGGCAGGCTGCTCGCCGAACGGCTGGACACCGACTTCCGGGACACCGACGAGGACGTCGTCGCCACGGCGGGCAAGCCCGTCGCGGAGATCTTCTTCGACGAGGGCGAGGAGCACTTCCGCGCGCTGGAGCGGCAGGCGGTGGCCACCGCGCTGACCGAACACGACGGCGTGCTCTCCCTCGGCGGGGGAGCGGTGATGGCCGAGGAGACCCGCCGCCGCCTCGCCGGCCGGCCGGTCGTACTGCTGACGATGGACGTCGCCGAGGCGGTGCGGCGCACCGGCCTCGACGCGCCCCGCCCCCTGCTCGCGGTCAACCCGCGGCAGCAGTGGCGCCGTCTGATGGAGGAGCGGCTGCCGCTGTACACGGAGGTCGCCCGGGTGGTCGTGGACACCGGCGGCCGCGGCCCCGAGGAGGTCGCCGAGGAGATCCTGGCCGCCCTGGAGCTGAGCAGGCCATGACAGACAACACAGGCATGAGCGCTGAGGAAGGCATGACCATCAACACGCCCGTCCGCATCACCGTCCCCGGCAGCGCGGGAACCGACCCCTACGACGTGCTGATCGGCCGGCGGCTCCTCGGTGAGCTGCCGGCGCTGATCGGCGACCAGGCCCGGCGGGTGGCCGTACTGCACCCCGAGGCGCTGGCCGAGACCGGCCAGGTGCTGCGGGAGGACCTCGCCGCACAGGGCTACGAGGCCATCGCCGTGCAGCTGCCCAACGCCGAGGAGTCCAAGACGGCCGAGGTCGCCGCCTACTGCTGGAAGGCGCTGGGCCAGACCGGCTTCACCCGCACCGACGTCATCGTCGGCGTCGGCGGCGGCGCCACCACCGACCTCGCCGGCTTCGTCGCGGCGACCTGGCTGCGCGGCGTGCGCTGGATCGCGGTGCCGACCACGGTGCTGGGCATGGTCGACGCGGCCGTCGGCGGCAAGACCGGCATCAACACCGCCGAGGGCAAGAACCTGGTGGGCGCCTTCCACCCGCCCGCCGGCGTGCTGTGCGACCTGGCCGCGCTGGAGAGCCTGCCGGTGAACGACTACGTCAGCGGCCTCGCCGAGATCATCAAGGCCGGCTTCATCGCCGACCCGGTGATCCTCGACCTCGTCGAGAGCGACCCCAAGGCGGCGCGCGGCCCCGACGGCCCGCACACGGCGGAGCTGATCGAACGCTCCATCCGGGTCAAGGCCGAGGTCGTCGGCAGCGACCTCAAGGAGTCCGGCCTGCGGGAGATCCTGAACTACGGTCACACGCTCGCCCACGCCATCGAGAAGAACGAGCGCTACGAGTGGCGGCACGGAGCGGCCGTCGCGGTCGGCATGGTCTTCGCCGCCGAACTCGGCCGCATCGCCGGCCGGTTGGACGACGCGACCGCCGAACGCCACCGCACGGTCCTCCAGTCCGTCGGACTGCCCGTCACCTACCGCGGCGACCAGTGGCCGCGGCTGCTGGAGACCATGAAGGTCGACAAGAAGACCCGCGGCGACCGGCTGCGCTTCATCGTGCTGGACGGCCTCGCCAAGCCCACCGTGCTGGAGAACCCGGACCCGGCCATGCTGCTGGCCGCTCACGCGGAGATCGCCGCGTGAGCGCCCGCCGGGTCCTGGTGCTCAACGGCCCCAACCTGGGCCGTCTCGGCTCGCGCGAACCGGACGTCTACGGCTCCACCACCTACGCCGGACTGGTCGAGCGCTGTGTGGAGGTCGGCCGCAAGCTCGGCATGGACGTCGAGGTCCGGGAGACCAACGACGAGGGCGAGATGATCCGCTGGCTGCACGAGGCGGCCGACGGGCGACTGCCCGTCGTCCTCAACCCCGGTGCGTTCACGCACTACTCGTACGGCATGCGGGACGCCGCCGCCCAGCGCACCGCGCCGCTGATCGAGGTGCACATCTCCAACCCGCACAGCCGGGAGGAGTTCCGGCACACCTCGGTTGTCGCCTCCGTCGCCTCCGGCACCATCGCGGGCTTCGGTATCGGCTCCTACCTGCTCGCCCTGCAGGCCCTCGCGGACGAACTCGGCGACTGAGCCGGCCCCGTCACGGCCCCGGCCGTGACGGGGCCGGGCCCACCGCAGGTTCACACCGCGACGGCCCGCCAGGTACCGTTCGGTAAGAGGGAGGACGGCGCGCAGGGCGCCGGGAGACACGGGAGCGGGCACGGATGCAGCACTACGGGGGGCAGCAG
>NZ_WMLF01000194.1 GCF_014156695.1 Streptomyces durbertensis
GTGCTCGCCCACGGCCCCGTTCCGAACGAAGTGACCCGGCGGTACGACCGAACCTCCCAGTGAAGCCCGTCCCCCGCCGCCGGGTCAACGTCACCGCCGGCGCCCGTCCTCAGCCGAGGCGTCAGTCGATGCGCCGGGGCGCGCCGAGCAGTCCCGTCTCGGCGTCCGTGGGCTCGGTGAGCACGAACTGCTGGTGGTTGCGGGTGCACCAGAGCATCGCGTTGTCGCTGAGGGTGGGCAGCGTGGCCGCGACCTGCCGAGGCAGCCGCATGACCCGCGCCACCACCTCCGTCTCCTGCGGGGACAGCCGCTGGAGGCCGACGAGGTCCGCCCGGTTCAACAGCCGTGGCGCGCGCGGCCCGAGGAACGGCAGCAGCGTCACCACGCCCTGCCAGGGGCTCGGCGCGAGCTGGTTGCGCGGCGGCTGGGCACCGCAGTCCCGCATCACCAGCACCGGGCTGGAGATCGACGGGCCCTGAGGCGCGATCTGCCGCACGTCGTGCACCGACACGCACTGCTGTCCGCCACCGGCGGCCTGCGCCATCTGCGTCCACACCGGGGCACGCGCGGTCTCCACCGCGACCCGCGCGCCCACCGCGACCGCACGCAGCGCCAGCAGCTGGGCGATCCACACACTGCCCACCAGCAGCACGTCGAGCGGCTTCGGACGCAGCAGGCTGACCACCGCCGGCTGGTTCTGCGGGTCGACGCCGATCACGATGCCGTCGTCACCGACCGGCAGGCTCAACTCCCCGAGCACGTCCGCTGGCAGCAGATGGCGACCGGCACGCGGGCCGCGCAGCCCGAACCCGGGCTGCGCGCGCCGCGCCGGACCGGCCGACGTCGCCGAGTCGCCCTCCGGCGTGGGCAGATGGCTCGGCCGGCCCGGGCGGGCCGTCCAGGTGTCCTGGCCGGTCCAGGCGGGACGCTGCGGGTAGACGGGCGTGGACATCAGCGGGTACCTCCGAGGGGAAGCGTGGCCAGCAGACCGGGCAGCTGCTCCCGGTCCAGCCGGACCAGGCCGGCCTTCGCCGAACGCGCACGCTGCTCCAACTCCTGCTGGGCCGCAGCGAGTTCGTTGTCGCTGCGCGCGCAGAGCCGGACGTGGCCGGTGAGCGCGGGGGCGCTGTGCGTGCCGTGGCCGGCCGTCAGGCTGAACACGCTCGCCATCGCCCGGCCGCCCGACAGCAGCCGCGCCAGGTCCGCCAACTGCGTCGCGCCCGCGCCGAGTTGCGGCCACGACCGCACCCAGTAGGAGGAGTGCCACCGGTCGTCGCACCGCCAGGCGCGCGCCGTCTCCTCCGTGCGGCGCCGACTCTGGTTGTCGCGCCCGGCCGCGACGTTGGCGCGCGGGCTGGCGCACACCGCGACACCTAGCGCGGCCACCACCTCGCGCTCCTCCAACACGCGGGCCTCCAGCCCGTATCCGCTCAGCCGGCTCACCAACTGGTCGGCCGCGCGCAGCAGCGACCGCTGCGCGCCGCCGAGTCCGCCTCCGCGTGCCTCCACCGCCTCCGGACACAGCTCCGGATCAAGCTTCAGGGCGATCCACGTCATCTGCACGGCCGGCGTCCCGGTACGCGCCTGCAGCGGCCCGTAGGAGACCGCCGCGACGGCCTGCGGAGGCAGGTGCGGCGCCGGCGCCGGCTGGCTGTACTGAACGAACTGCGCGGACTCCAGCCGGATGTCCTCGATCTGCAGCGCCGAGTGCAGCAGGTGCAGCGGTACCGGGCGGCTGCCCCGCACCGGCCGCAGCGGCTCGTCCGGCGCCTCCACCTGCACCAGCGCCGTCAGGAACGTGCCGTCGCCGACAAAGCCGACCGCGCGCTGCTCCCGGTCCATGTACTCGTAGGTGCGCAGGCTCGGGTCGCACTCCACCACCGGAGTGAACGCCGACTCCACGCCCGGCGGCACCGGCACGATCGACGCCCTGCGCCGCTTCATGGCCCGCACGGTGGCGAACCAGTCCGGCAGCGGCACCCGCCGCCACCGACCCAGCGCCGCCACCAGCAGCAGTACGGCGACCACCGCCATCGCCACGGCCAGCAGCATGTGCACGGCCAGACCCACCAGCACAAGGGCCAGCGCGATCTCCACCAGCACAAGCTGCCGCACCCGCACCGCGCCGAACCCCCCACTGCGCGAACGCAGTCGGGGCGTCACGGGCGCGGACGCACGGCGCCGGCCGTCACCCCCCGGTGGCGCGGCGGCGGGAGGCGGCGCCGCGGGACCGCCTCGGGACGGATCCTGCCGGCGGCTGCGGCGTCGGGACCTGGTGGCGCTGGACATCCCCCGGCGTGCTCCTCTACTGCTCGGCGCCTCGCATAGCGACCGCCGCATCGACTGGTTCCGGCTACTCGACACCCGGACCGTACGGACCGATCATCACACGGCATAGTAGAGGCCGCGCCGGCGGTAGCCGGGAGACGGTCGCAGATGGAACTGGCACACGGGGAGTCAACGCAACCATGGCATCACGCCGGGACGAGCTCAATGCCTACAACTTCGCGCGCAAGCGCACAGTTGCCGCATTCCTCAAACCGCTGCCCAACGGTTCCGTCGAGAGCGCCCCGCGTCCGGTGCGAACGGTCGTACCGACGGCCGTGCTGGGCCTGTTGATCGTCGTGGGCTTCGGCGGCTGCGGACTGATCAAACCGGCCGCGCCGGCCGGCTGGAACAACCCCGGTGAAAAGGTCATCGTCGGCGACAAGTCGACGACCCGGTACGTCGTTCTCAACTCAAAGGAAAAGGACGAGCGGGGCAATGCGAAGAAGCTCCTGCACCCCGTACTGAATCTCGCCTCCGCCCGACTCCTGCTCGACCCCTCGAAGTTCGAGGTCGTCAAGGTCAAGGAATCCGTTCTCGACGGCGACGGCGCGCCTCCGCACGGCCCCACCATCGGCATCCCCTACGCCCCCGACCGGCTGCCCGAGCCGGAGGACGCCGCGGCGAAGAAGACCTGGGCGCTGTGCGAGCAGCCCGGCGGCGGCGCCGACTCCCGCGTCCAGCGCGGCCTCTTTGTCTTCGCGAACAAGGACGAGCAGCGCGCCAAGGTCACCGACGCAGGCAAGGGTCGGCTGAACAAGCGCGGCTCCCTCTACGTCAAGGACCCCGACGGCGCCGAATGGCTCGTCGACCACCTCGGGGTCGCCCACCAGCTCGACGCCGCGTTCCCCGAGCGGATGCTGCGCCAGAACGTCGACCGCCGCGAGCAGCAGCGTCTCGACGGGCTGCTGCGCGGCATCCTCTTCGGCCAGGAGACCGCACCCCAGGCGGTCAGCGAGGAGTGGATGAGCACCCTCATCAAGAGCCCCCTCCCGCTCTTCTTCCCGCCCGTCAAGGACGCCGGCCAGCCCTCCGCCACCACCGGCGTGCCCACCGAGCACCGCACCAACGGCAAGATCATCGAGGCGAACGGCGAGTACTACGTCGTACTCGACGACGGCGTCGCACCCGTCTCGCCGTTTGTCGCCAAGCTGCTGCTGGAGGGCCCGGTCGGCGGCGCGGTCTACCAGAACGAGGCCCCCGAGCCCGTCAAGCTCCCGCTCGCCAGCATCACCGTCGACCAGCCGCGCTTCATGGGCGAACTGAACGGCCAGCAGGTGCCGTGGCCCCGGGAGGAGACCTCCCGCGCCAACACCCACGAGCAGTCCGACGGGCGCCGCGTGGTGTGCAGCGTCTACTACGGCGGCAACCGCACCATCCCCGGCCTCGGCACGGAGACCGACGTCCGGGAGATGTCCACCTGGGCCGGCCGCCGCTACCCCGCGCCGATCGTGGACGGCAGCGGCAGCACCTACGTCACCCCCGGCAGCGGGCTGCTCTACAAGGAGGTGACAGGCAAGGCGAAGGACGGTTCGCTCTTCCTCGTCACCGACACCGGGCTGCGGTACTCCGTGCAGGTCAACAACGACAGCGCGGACACCTCCGGCAGCGCCGACAACGAACAGAACAAGGCCCAGATCCGGCTCGGCTACGGCGACATCGCCGCCCCGCCGCTGGTCCCCAGGGAGTGGTCCCGCCTGCTCTCCGCCGGCCCGTCCCTCAACACCGAGGCCGCACGCCAGCCACAGGGAAGCTGACCCGCACGCCGCCCGGCGCCGGTGGACATTCACCCCCCACCGGCGCCGTCCGAATCATCCCCTTCCTTCCCGATGTGTAATTCCCGCGCCCAAATCACTTGCCTCCACGAGCAGTTGGAGTCTGTAGTGAACAGGTCACAAACCGCGGCCCGTCATTGGGAGTGTCAGAGCCAGTGGTTACAGTGGCTTTAGGCACCAACAAGGTGGTGCCGACCGCGGGGCGCCGGAAGGCACCCGGCGGGCAAGGTGCGAGTCTCATGGGGGACGTTGACTATGAGCGGTAGGTTTACGACAACTGAGGAGGAGATGGTTGCGTTCAGCAACAAGATCTCCAACGTCAGTAGCTCGATCCAGGGTGAGATCAAGCGCCTCCAGACCGTGGTCGACACGATCACCGGTGGTTGGAAGGGCGCGGCGGCGACCTCCTTCAACACCATGCAGTCGCAGGTGAACACGGACGCCACCAAGCTGAACCAGGTCCTGGCCGAGATCAAGGAAGCGATCGACGCCACCACCAAGAACTACGTGGCCTCCGAAGAGGAGCAGCGGCAGATCGTGACCAAGGCCGGCGCCGAGGCGTCCCCCTTCGGGTGACCCTCCTCCCGCACCGCTCACGCGGGCGGGTGACCTCTCCGGTCCACCACGGCTCACCGAAGCCGACCCACCTCACCGACTCCCCGAGGAGACACCATGTCGGGCCAGATCCTCGTCAACTTCCAGACGATCCAGCAGGCCGCCACCGACGTCCGCACCACCGCGGGCAACATCAAGTCGCAGCTCGACGACCTCGAGAGCGGCGTCAAGCGCATCGCCCAGAGCTGGGAGGGCTCCGCCAAGGAGGGCTACCAGACCCGGCAGCAGGAGTGGGACAAGCGCGCCGCCTCGCTGCACGCCACCCTCCTCGCCATCTCCAAGGCCCTCGACACGGCCGCCCAGAACTACGAGGCCACCGAGCAGAAGAACGCCGGCATCTGGAACTGAGACTCGCCGAGCGAGTCCACCACGTGCCGCCCGCGGACGGCACGTGCGCAGGTACACCACAGGGCGGGCGCGCTTGGAGAGTGCGTCCGCCCACCCGTCCGTAGACCCGGGCCCGCTCCACCGGGCCCGGGCCACGTCAGGGCAGTCCGAACCACCACCTCCCGCGGCCCCGCGGGAAGCAGCACATCGGTCCAGCACCGGGGAAGAGCGGATAAGACCGTGGCACACCGCGACCAACGACACCGAACCGGCCGCTGGCGCCGCGCCGCCCGCAGGGCCGCCGTCGCGCTGTGCGCGTTCGGCCTCGTCTGCGGGCCCGCCACCTCCGCCCTCGCCGACGACGGCCCCGACGCCCCCGACGCTCCCGACGGAGAGGTCGGCGTCCCGCTCAACAACGGCCAGTGCAACTTCCCCGCCGACCCGATAACCGGCACCCCCTGGTCCCTCCAGCGTCTGCTGCTCGACCAGATGTGGGAGGACACCCGGGGCGAGAACGTCACCGTCGCCGTCATCGACAGCGGCGTCAACCGCTCCCACCCGCAGCTGAAGGGCGCCCTCGTCAAGGGCGCCGACGTCGTCGATAAGAAGGGCGACGGCACCGCCGACACCGCCGGCCACGGCACCAAGGTCGCCGGCATCATCGCCGCCCGCCCCGCCAGGGGCACCGGCTTCGTCGGCATCGCCCCGGCCGCCAAGATCCTGCCCATCCGGCAGAACGACCCGGAGAAGGGCGGCGTGGTCAGGGGCCTCATCGAGGCCATCGACATCGCCATCGCCCGCGAGGTCCAGATCATCAACATCTCGCAGGGCACCAGCATGCGCCTGCCCCCGAACTCCGCACTCCACAAGGCCATCGAACGGGCGCAGGCCGCCGACATCCTCGTCGTCTCCTCCGCCGGCAACGACGGCGCTTCCGGCGCCGCGAAGGACACCTACCCGGCCTCCATCGACGGCGTCCTCGGCGTCGCCGCCTCGGACCGCAACAACGAACGCGCCGCGTTCTCCCAACCCGGTTCCTTCGTCGACCTCGCCGCACCCGGCGTCGACATGGTCTCCACCGTCCCCATCGGAGGACACTGCGTCGACCACGGCACCAGCTTCGCCGCGCCCTACGCCGCCGGCGTCGCCGCCCTCGTCCGCTCCAAACACCCCAAGTGGACGTACGAACAGGTCATCTGGCACCTCCAGCGCACCGCCGACCGCGTCCGCCCGGACCGGGACCAGAACGTCGGCTGGGGCGTCGTCGACCCCGTCGCCGCCATGACGGACGACGACGAACCCCCCACGGGCGAACCCGAACCCGACAAGACGGAACTCGCCGGCGTCAACGCCGACAACATCCTCCCGGCGCCGCTGATCCTCGGCGAAACCCCCCAGGAACGCCGCGTCCGCTACGGCCTGTACATCTTCACCGGCGGCGTGATGGGCGTCGCCATCGTCATCGGCACCTCCGTCGCCCTCCGCGACTGGCGCCGCAAAACCGCACACCATCTTCACGGGGAGGCCACTCATGGCTAAAAGCGAGGCGTACCGCGTCGATCTCAGCTCGCTGGAGCAGGTCGTCAAGGACCTCAACGGAATCCTGAAGCAGCTCGCAGGGGCGGACTCGAGTGCCAAGTACAAGACGACACTCTCCCCCACAGCTCTCGGAACCGCTGCGAACGGCGTCAATTTCGCCGAAGCCGACAAGATGACAAAGGCCCACGCTGTGATGAAGCGTCACATCGAGGAGATCGTCGAGCACCTCAACGAGGTCATGGACCAGTACGGCAAGAAGACGAAGCGCGCGCACGGCGCCTACCAGGACCAGGACGCCGACATCGTTGGTGCGATGAGGGGCCGATGACGAAGTCAAGGACTGAGCGGGCTCGACGGTTGGTAGAGAAGAACAAGGGGGAGCGCATCCATGGCCGGTAACAAGTCTCTGCCGGGCGGCTCTGAGTACGAGTATCACAACTACATTCCGCCGCAGCAGTGCTTCAACGAGAAGCACACAACGAACTTCGCCAACCTCGATGTGAGCACGATGAAGGCCATGGTGGGGGCAGCGAACCCGACTGAGGTCCTGAACGTGGCCAAGGGATGGGAGGATCTCTGCATCCTCCTCGTAGGCAGTTCCAAGGGCGGCGGAACTGGTGGTATCCACAAGGATTTCACGACTGCCGTCAAAAAGGTCCTCAACGACTGGCAGGGTGATGCGGCGGATAGGTTCAAGGAGGAAGCAGAGAAGATCCGGAAGAAGCTCTTTGACGCCTCCGAGTACGCTCGCTACACCCATCTCGCGATGCAAAACGTCGGTACGGTCTTGAAAGACATCAAGGCCAAGGTTGAGAGCATGGAGGAGCCCGGCGATCTGGAGTCAGCTGCCGACAAGCTCGCGGACGGTAAACGAGACGACTCGGGTCTTAAGCGCGACCTCGCCGCTGGTATGAGCACAGAACAGGCCCTACAGCGCAACGCGGGCTCGCTCTCGCTGAAGAAGGAGTGGCAGCTCGAGGTCGCTGTCTACATGGAGCGACTCGGTTCCGCATACAACTCCCAGGCAAAGGCAATGGGAACGTGGCAGAAGCGTAAGAAGGACCTAGACAATGAGGACGGGTACCCCGGCAGCCCAGGCGGCATTGCTCCAGTGCCAGCTGTGCTCCCTCCAGGCGGTGCCGCAGTCAAACCCGCCGGCCTTCGCCCCGGCGCGACAGGTCCCAACGGGCCGGGATTCACCCCGCCCAGCGGAATCGGCAGCCAGCGCCCGGACGGCATCACTGGGGGAGTTGGCACGAACAAGCCGGGAACCGGAATCAACGGTCCGAGCGGGGTCAATAGCCCGATCTCTCAGGTCGGTACTGGCCTCAACGGCGTATCACCCAACAGTACGGGCCTCGGCGGTGGCGGTGCGGGCCTGAGCGGCGCGGGGCTCGGCGGCGGTGTCGGTGGTGCAGGGACCGGTGCCGGAGCAAGCGGGACTGGTGCCATGCCCGGCGGGATCGGCGGTGCCGGTGCTGCCCGTGGAGCCGGCAGCCGAATCGGTGGTGCGGGCGGCCGCGTTGGTGGCGCTGGCCGAATGGGCGGCATGCCTGGCATGGGTGGAGCTGGCGCCGGCGCTGGTGGTGTTGGCAAGGGCGGGGGCTCAGGCCGTGGCGCGCTTGCGAAGACGCGGGGTGGAGTTGTCGGTGCTGCCGGCAAGCCCGGTGCCGGTGCCCAAGGAGGTTCCGGCCTCCACCGCAGTCGCGGCGGCTCCCAGGCCGGTAAGGGCGGGACGAGCCGTGGCGCGGGCATGATGGGCGCGCCCGGAGCCCGTGGCGCTGCGGGCAATGAGGACAAGAACCGCAAGGACCGTCCCGACTACTTGGTGGAAGACGAAGAGACCTGGACTACGAAGCGGAACGTCGCGCCCCGCGTGATTGAGTAGTCCTGTGCCACCTTCCGGTGGCAGCAGATCTCAAGACGTGGTCCACAGCCCGCGGGCTGTGGACCACGTCCCAGGGAAAGGTGATGAGGCATGGGCTTCCCTCACGCACTGCGTGTGGTGGGCGGCATGGTGCTTGCTGGAGCACTGCTCTTTGGTGCCCCGCCGGCGGCTGTGGCCGATCAGGTCCGGGAGGACCAGTGGCCGCTGAAGGCGTTTGACGCCAACGCGATCTGGAACATTTCGAAGGGTGCAGGCGTCACTGTCGCGGTGATCGACGACGGTGTGGATGCGCAGCATCAAGACCTTCGACGCAACCTGCTCCCAGGGCGATCGTTCCTGGACGGAGGTGAAGGTGAGCTGCGCGCTGGGAAGGGTCACGGCACGAGCATGGCTGCAATCATTGCAGGCCACGGACATGGACCGGGGAACTCATCAGGTGTCGTGGGCCTGGCCCCGGAGGCGAAGATCCTTCCTCTTGCCACCGACGGGACAGGTGACCAGACTGTCGCAGCCATTCGGTACGCCGTCGACAAGGGCGCTTCAGTAATCAACATCTCCCAAGGGAGCCCTGATAGCTCGGAGGCGGAGGCGCAAGCGGTAGCCTATGCCTTCGAGAAGGACGTATTGGTAGTCGCTGCTGCAGGTAATGAGGGGCGCGGCCCTGAAGGGGAAGAGTACCCTGCGAGTTATCCGGGCGTTGTCTCAGTGGGAGCTGTAGCCAGTAACGGTGAGGTTTGGGAAAAGTCAAACTATGGCCCCAAGTTGATGCTTACCGCGCCGGGTGTCGGTATTGTTTCGGCCGGAGGTGGAACCGCTTCCTTCCCGTACCGCAAGGGGACAGGAACCTCCGGGGCTGCCGCACATGTGTCTGCCGCAGCAGCGTTGCTGCGAGCAAAGTTTCCAGATCTGACTGCCGGACAGATTGTCAATCGGCTAGTGGAAACTGCGGGCTTGCCTCCTTCGGCGAAGGACATCTCGCTTCCCGACGAGAAGTACGGGTACGGATACATCCAGCCGTTCGCTGCGCTGGACAGTGACATTCCGGCTGGGCCGAAGAACGGCCCGCTGAAGGTGCCTAATGAGCCCGGATCTGATCCTTCGGCCTCTGCATCCCCTCATCCCGACCTCGACTATGTCGATCCCGATGCGTACAGCTTGAACCTCCCCCTCATCGGAGGAGGCTTCGCCGCGTTTGTGCTGCTGGTAGTCGGTCTCGTGGTCGTGCTTGTGAGGAAGAAGAAGCGGCCGAACAACTTCTCGCCGCCCGGCGGTCCCATGCACGGCCCGGGTAACGGCGGTGGCTACGGCGGCCCGGCGAACGTCGGGCTGCCGCATCAGCCGCCCGGTCC
>NZ_WMLF01000195.1 GCF_014156695.1 Streptomyces durbertensis
CGGTGGCCAGCTCCTCGAACTCGAGGACCTCGCCGATGTGGCCGGTGCCGCTCATGGAGATGTTGGTGACCCGCTCCAGGATCGCCTCGACGACCACCGGTACCCGGTGCTCGGCGGCCAGCTTCTTCGCCTCCTCGAAGGCCGGCAGCAGCTGGTCGGGCTCGGTGACCCGGATCGCCTTGCAGCCCAGGCCCTCGACGACCTTGACGTGGTCGACGCCGTACTGGCCCAGCTCGGGGGCGTTGATGTTCTCGAAGGAGAGCTGGACCTGGTAGTCCATGTCGAACTGGCGCTGCGCCTGGCGGATCAGGCCCAGGTAGGAGTTGTTCACCAGGACGTGGACGTAGGGGATCCTGAACTGCGCGCCGACCGCCAGCTCCTCGATCATGAACTGGAAGTCGTAGTCGCCCGACAGCGCGACGACCGTGCCCTCCGGGTCGGCGGTGGCGACGCCCAGCGCCGCCGGGACCGTCCAGCCCAGCGGGCCGGCCTGGCCGCAGTTGATCCAGTGCCGGGGCCGGTAGACGTGCAGGAACTGGGCACCGGCGATCTGCGAGAGGCCGATCGTCGAGACGTACCGGGTCTCCGGGCCGAACGCGCGGTTCATCTCCTCGTAGACGCGCTGCGGCTTGAGCGGCACGTTGTCGAAGTGCGTGCGGCGCTGGAGCTGCGCCTTGCGCCGCTGGGTGGCGGCCGCCCACTCGCCCCGGTCGGGCAGCGTGCCGGCGGCCTTCTGCTCGCGGGCCACCTCCACAAAAAGCTCCAGCGCGGCCCGCGCGTCGGAGGCGATGCCGAGGTCGGGGGCGAAGATCTTGCCGATCTGGGTCGGCTCGACGTCCACGTGCACAAACGTGCGGCCCTCGGTGTAGACGTCGACGCGGCCGGTGTGGCGGTTCGCCCAGCGGTTGCCGATGCCGAGGACGAAGTCGGACTCCAGGAACGTGGCGTTGCCGTAGCGGTGTGAGGTCTGCAGTCCCACCATGCCGGCGTTCAGCGGGTGGTCGTCGGCGATGACGCCCCAGCCCATCAGGGTGGGGATGACGGGGATGCCGGTCAGTTCGGCGAACTCCACCAGCAGTTCGGCGGCGTCGGCGTTGATGACACCGCCGCCGGCGACGATCAGCGGCCGCTCGGACTCGGCCAGCATCGCCAGCGCCCGCTCGATCTGACGACGCGTCGCGACGGGCTTGTGGACCGGCAGCGGCTCGTACAGCTCGGGGTCGAAGTCGATCTCCGTGAGCTGGACGTCCAGCGGCAGGTCGATGAGGACCGGGCCGGGGCGACCCGACCGCATCAGGTGGAACGCCTCCTGGAAGACGCCCGGCACCTGGGCCGCCTCCAGCACGGTGGTGGCCTTCTTGGTGACCGGTGCGGCGATCGAGGCGATGTCGACGGCCTGGAAGTCCTCCTTGTGCAGCACGGCGGTCGGCGCCTGGCCGGTGATGCACAGGATCGGGATCGAGTCGCCGATGGCCGAGTAGAGGCCGGTGATCATGTCGGTGCCGGCAGGGCCGGAGGTGCCGATGCAGACGCCGATGTTGCCGGCCTTGGCGCGGGTGTAGCCCTCGGCCATGTGGGACGCGCCCTCCACGTGGCGGGCGAGCTTGTGCTCGACGCCGCCGGACGCGCGCAGCGCGGCGTAGAAGGGGTTGATGGCCGCGCCCGGCACGCCGAACGCGGTGTCGACGCCTTCGCGCTTGAGGATCTCGACTGCCGCGCGGGCAGCGGTCATACGTGGCATGAGTGCTCCTGATCGCAAGTGATCGGACCGTGAGAGGCCGCTACTCGCCGGCCGCCTTGGCGAGCCCGGTTTCCGTAATGTGGAAGTAGCGTTCTGCGATGTGAAAGCAATGTACGGCGGTCGCCCGATCGAGTCAAGGCCGCGAAGGCGGTGTGAGACGAGGGAGGGAGTGCGTGCGCGGTCGACGGCGGGAACGCGTCAAACGGCGTCAGTTCCGGGCACTGAGCAGGCCGAAGGCCGTCGTGCCGCCTGTCGGCGCGACGGGATCACAGTGAGAGCGCGACGGGATCAGCCGGACGGTGGCGTCCGGGGGCGGGCAAGGCTCCGGCGCCGCGGCGCCGGTCGTTCGGGACGTCAGCCCTCGCCGCGGACCAGGCGCTCGGCGGCCTCGTTGACCGCCTGCGGGGTGCCCGTCAGGTCGAGTACGAACAGCGCGAGGTCGAGTTCGTCGGCCCGGGCGCGGGCCCGCGGGGCGTACCCGGCGAGCGAGAAGCAGGCCGCCGTCGTCGACTCGTTCAGGCCGTTGAGCCAGATGGTCTCCACGGCGCGTACGGTCGTCGGTGCCGTCCCGGCCTCCACGCGGGCGACGATGTCCCGCCCGCGCAGGTCCACTCCGGAGGCGGGGCGGGTGCCGGCGGCGCGGACGTCCCGGTGGCCGAGCCAGCGCAGGTACTGGTCGGCGGCGAGCAGCGCGTCGTGCGCGGTGCGGATGGTCACCGGCTGGAAGGCCGGCCGCAGGTCGCCGGCCGTCGGCGGCGCGGCCGGGTCCGCGCCGGACGCCTCCAGCCCGGCCGGCGCCTGCTGGCCGCGCACCGGAAGACGCAGCAACGTGCCGCACGGGCAGCCGAGTTCGGGCTGCGGCCAGGTGTCGACACGGCCGCAGCCCACGCAGCGCACCGACACCCAGCACTCCGACCAGCTGCGGCGCAGTACCGGCACCGGCGGCTGGTCGGAGGCGAGCGCGAGGCTCACGGGCGTGCCGCACGGGCAGGGGTAGTGGGCCGGGTTGTAGTGGTGCTCACGGCGGCAGTCGGGGCAACGCACGGTCGCGTTCTCCGTCATCGCGGACTCTCCTCGGCTGTTGCCGTCGCCGGACTGGTGTCGGTGCCCCCATGGTCGCGGAAAACCGGAACGTCCGCGACCAGTCCCGGTGAACTCGGGTGGATTCGCGGACGCTTCGGCGCGGTTGGTCACCCGGCGGTGCGAGGCTGGCGCGACAGGACGTTCGCACCGCCGGGAGGTGTGGTGGGGAGGGCCGGGGTGGACGCGTGCCGCCCCGGAGGGTGTTTCCCGTATCGCCGGCCACCCCTCGGATCAGCCGATCACATACCGACCGGCGATACGGGATGCGCGGGGCCGACCTCCCAATCAGCCTTCGCGCAGCTCGCGCACCGCCTCCTCGACGCGGCGACCGTAGTCGGGGTCCGCGGCGTGGAAGTGGGCGAGGTTCTTCTCGACGACGTCGTCCCGGGTCACCTGGGAGAGCCCGCCGGCGATGTTGGCGACCAGGCGCTTCTTCTCGTCCTCGGACATGAGCCGGTACAGCTCGCCCGCCTGGAAGAAGTCGTCGTCCTTGGTGTGCGCCGGCGCCGCGTGGGTGCCGGTGTGGCCGCTGACGGCCAGCGGCGCGGCGAGCGGCTGGTCGGTCTGCACCGGGCCGCCGTAGGAGTTGGGCTCGTAGTTCTTGGCGTAGCGGCCCTGGCCGTTGACGGCCATCAGGCCGTCCCGGCCGTAGTTCTCGGCGGTGGTGGCGCGGGGCGCGTTCACCGCGAGCTGCGTGTGGTTGACGCCGAGCCGGTAGCGGTGGGCGTCGGCGTAGGCGAACAGCCGGCCCTGGAGCATCTTGTCCGGGGAGGGGCCGATGCCCGGCACGAAGTTGTTCGGCGAGAACGCGGCCTGCTCGACCTCGGCGAACACGTTGTCCGGGTTGCGGTCCAGCACCAGCCGGCCGACCCGCTGGAGCGGGTAGTCGGCGTGCGGCCACACCTTGGTGAGGTCGAACGGGTTGAAGCGGTAGTCGGCCGCCTCGGCCGCCGGCATGACCTGCACGTACAGGGTCCAGGACGGGTGCACGCCCCGCTCGATCGCCTCCAGCAGGTCCGTCTGGTGGCTGTTGGGGTCCTTGCCGGCCAGTTCGGCGCCCTGCTCGCTGCTCAGGCAGCGGATGCCCTGGTTGGTCTTGAAGTGGTACTTGACGAAGAAGGCCTCGCCCTCCGCGTTGGTCCACTGGTAGGTGTGCGAGCCGTAGCCGTTCATGTGGCGGTAGCTGGCAGGGATGCCGCGGTCGCCCATCAGCCAGGTGACCTGGTGGGTGGCCTCCGGGGCGTGGGCCCAGAAGTCCCAGACGTTGTCCGCCTCCTGGCGGCCGGTGAACGGGTCGCGCTTCTGGGAGTGGATGAAGTCCGGGAACTTGATCGGGTCCTTGATGAAGAACACCGGGGTGTTGTTGCCGACGAGGTCGTAGTTGCCCTCCTCGGTGTAGAACTTCACCGCGAAGCCGCGCGGGTCGCGCACCGCGTCGGCACCGCCGAGGCTGTCGGCCACCGTGGAGAACCGCAGGAAGACCTCGGTGCGCTTGCCGATGGTGTCGAGGAACGCGGCCCGGGTGTAGCCGGTGACGTCGTCGGTCACCTCGAAGTGGCCGTAGGCGCCGGAGCCGCGCGCGTGCACGACGCGCTCGGGGATGCGCTCGCGGTTGAAGCGGGCGAGCTTCTCCAGCAGGTGCTGGTCCTGGAGGAGCAGCGGGCCGCCGACGCCGGCGGTGGCGGAGTTCTGGTTGTCGGCGACCGGTGCGCCTGACTCGGTCGTCAGCGTGGGCTTCGACATGGTGACCTTCCGTGCGGGACTGCGGAAGTCGGCTTCCGCGGTGGGAGCGTAAGGACGGCTTCGGCAGCGCGTCAACAGTTTGTTGAATACCGGGTGGCGGCGCCTTGGGCGCGACAGGACAGGTGTCGGCGCCGCCACCCGGGGTCTTCGCGGGCCGGCCGGGCGTGTGCGGCCGGCCCGGCCGGGAGATCAGACGGAGGCGCCGGACAGCCGCTCGACCGCGCGCAGCAGCGCGGAGTGGTCGAGGCCGCCGTCGCCCTGCGCGCGCAGCGAAGCCACCAGCTGGGCGACGACCGCGCCCACCGGCAGCGCGGCGCCCACGCTGCGGGCCGCGTCGGTGACGATGCCCATGTCCTTGTGGTGCAGGTCGATGCGGAAGCCCGGCTTGAAGTCCCGCTTCTTGAAGTTCTCCTTCTTGCGGTCCAGCACGGTGGAACCGGCCAGCCCGCCGGCGAGCACGTCGAGTGCGGCGTCCAGGTCGACCCCGGACTTCTCCAGGAAGACCACGGCCTCGGCGCAGGCCTGGATGTTGACCGCCACGATCAGCTGGTTGGCGGCCTTCACCGTCTGGCCGGAACCGTGCGGGCCGCACAGGATGATCGTCCTGCCGAGCGCCTCGAACACCGGCTTCACCCGGTCGAAGTCGGCCTGCTCGCCGCCGACCATGATGGACAGCACCGCCTCGATCGCGCCTGCCTCGCCGCCGGACACCGGGGCGTCCAGGACCTTCAGGTCCTTGCCGGCCCGCGCGGCCGCCTCGGCCACCGCGATGGAGGTCTGCGGGGTGATCGAGGACATGTCGATGATCGTCGCGCCCTGCCTGGCGTGGGCGACGACACCGTCCTCACCGAGGATGACGGCCTTGACCTGCGGGTCGGCCGGCACCATCGTGACGACCACGTCGGCCTCGGCGACGGCCTCGGCGATCGAGCCGGCGGCCTTGCCGCCGGCGGCGGCGAGCCGGTCGAGCTTGTCCTGCTCCAGGGTGAAGCCGGTGACCTGGTAGCCGGCCTTGATCAGGTTCTCGGCCATGGGGGAGCCCATGATGCCCAGGCCGATCCAGGCGATGCGGGGAAGTGTGTTGCTCATCGGTGTGTGACCCTCTGTGTTGTCGTGTCGTCGTGGCTTCGGCCCGGGCGCGCGTGCCCGGCGGCGCGGCCGGAGTCAGCCGGCGGTGCGCAGCCAGCCGAAGGACTCGGCGCTGGGCGCGTCGCCCGGCTTGTACTCCAGGCCGACCCAGCCGTCGTAGCCGTTCTTGCGGAGCCGGCCGAGCAGGTCCGCGAGGTCGAGTCCGCCGGTGCCGGGGGCGCCCCGGCCGGGGTTGTCGGCGATCTGGACGTGGCCCGTGACGGCGGTGTACCGGTCGATCACCCGCGGCAGGTCCTCGCCGTTCATCGACAGGTGGTAGAGGTCCATCAGGAAGCGGGCGTTGTCCAGGCCGGTCGCGGCGTTGACCCGCTCGACGACCTCCACCGCCGCCGGGGCGCTGACCAGCGGGTACTTCGGTGACTCCGGCTGGTTCAGGGCCTCGACCAGCAGGATCGCGCCGACGCGGTCGGCGGCCCGGGCGGCCAGGGCCAGGTTCTCCAGGGCGAGTTCGTCCTGCCGGGCCGGGTCGACGCCCTCGACGCGGTTGCCGTAGAGCGCGTTGAGCGCACGGCAGCCGAGGGACCGGGCGAAGTCGGCCGTCACGTCGATGTTCGCGCGGAACCGCTCCGCCTCCTCGCCCGGCACGGACAGTGCGCCGCGGTCGGGGCCGGGGAGCTGCCCGGCGTAGAAGTTCAGCCCGGTGAGCTGGACGCCGGCGTCCTGGAAGGCGCTGCGCAGCGCGTCCAGCTCGGACCGGTCGGGGGTCGGGGTCTCCACCCAGGGCCACCACAGCTCGGCCGCGCGGAAGCCGGCGGCGGCCGCGGCGGCCGGGCGCTCCAGCAGCGGGAGCTCGGTGAAGAGGATCGAGAGGTTCACAGTGAAGCGCGTGTCCGTGAAGCCCATGAGGGTGGCGCTCCTTCCGTATTGCGGAAGTCGTGTTCTATCTGGTGGAAGATTGCAGCGCGGTCGGGGTGGCTGTCAAGGGGGTCGCCCGGATTGTCCGCCTCCTGGTCGCCGGTGGGGGCCGTCCGCCGGGTGGCGGCCGGCCGGGTGCGCGGTACGTTGAGCGCGTGCGATTGAGAGTGGAGTTCACGACCGAGCCGTTCGATCTGGACGAGGCCCCGCGGCACGCCGTGGTGGCCCGCGAGGTCGTGCAGGGCGCCGAGCTGGACGCGGTCGACGTCGGCCCGTTCGGCAACACCGCGGAGGGGTCCGACGCCGAGGTGCTGGAGGTGGTGCGGGAGATGCTGCGCCGCACACTGGACTCCGGCGCCACCCGGGTCTCCCTCCAGGTGAGCGTCGTGTCCGACGGTCGGGAGGGGGAGGCCGGATGAGCCCGGTCGGCGAGCACCCGTTCACCGCGGCCGTCAAGCCGCTGGTGGATGCCATGGGCGGGGAGATCGTGGCGCCGGACGAGGCGAGCGGTGACGACGTGGTGCTCAGCTGGGAGGGTCAGGAGGTGCTGGCCGTCCGGCTGCCGCACCTCTCCCAGACGTTGGACAACCTGCTCCTGGACCTGGAGCGCCGGCACGGCAAGCCGCTCAAGGAACTGGACCGCAAGACAAAGCAGTCGGTCGTGCGGATCCTGGAGAACCGGGGCGCCTTCACGGTCCGCCACGGCGTGGAGACGGTCGCCGCCGCGCTCGGCGTCAGCCGCTTCACGGTCTACAACTACCTGAACAGGGAGAACGCCGCCAAGGCGGGGGGCTGACGCGTCGTCCGCGAGGGTCGGGGGTCGTCACCGGAGGTCAGCGGTGGCGGCCCCTGACGCCTGTTCCGGTCGAGGGTCGGACCGGGTCCGCGAGGGTGGTCTCACCGAGAAACCTTCAACAAAGTGTTGACGCGCCGTTGCCGGGGGGTTTAGCTGTTCCCCAGCCCGAACAGAGCACCATGGCCACGGAGGCCCCCGTGACTTCGAGTCCGACACCGGGGCTGACCCGGTTCAACGCCGCTGACGACCAGAGCGCCGAGGCCGCACTCCACGAGGTGTGCGCCTCCACGACCTGGGTGGAGCGGCTGCTCGCGGGACGTCCGTACGCGGACGCCGCCGCCCTGTTCACCGCCAGCGACGCCGCGATGGCCGAGCTGACGGCGGACGACCTGGCCGAGGCCATGGCCGGCCACCCCCCGATCGGCCGGCCGAAGCCCGGAGACCCGACCTCGGCCCGCGAACAGCGGGGCATGGCCGGCGCCTCCGAGGAGCTGAAGGCCGAGATGCTCGAACTGAACCTGGCCTACCAGGACAGGTTCGGACACGTCTTCCT
Source organism: Streptomyces durbertensis (assembly GCF_014156695.1). GTDB lineage: Bacteria > Actinomycetota > Actinomycetes > Streptomycetales > Streptomycetaceae > Streptomyces > Streptomyces durbertensis. Next base: position 7,921 of record NZ_WMLF01000195.1, read on the forward strand.
CATCTGCGCCACCGGCCTCACGGCGGAGCAGATGCGCGACGCGGTCCGCGCGCGGATCGACAACACGCCGGAGCGGGAGCGGGAGAACGTCCGCACCGAACTGGTGAAGATCAACCGCATCCGGCTGACCCGTCTCGCAGAAGGAGCCTGACCGACATGAGCACCCAGACGACCGCCTCGGTGTCCACGCACATCCTGGACACCAGCATCGGACGTCCGGCCGAGGGCGTCGCCGTCGAACTGTCCGTCCGGGACGCCGCCGACGGCACATGGGTCGCGCACGGCGCGTCGAAGACCGACGCCGACGGGCGCTGCAAGGACCTCCCGGCCCTGCCGGAGGGCACCGCGCACGTACGCCTGGTCTTCGAGGTCGAGTCGTACTTCGCGCACCGGCCACTCCACGCCGACAAGCACCGCACCGACAAGCACCACCTAGACAAGCAAGCCGAGGAACAGCAGGACGCCCCCCGCGCAAGGGACAGCGGTGTCTTCTTTCCCGAGGTCACGATCGTCTTCGCGGTCGCCCCGGGCGAGCACTACCACGTACCGCTGCTGCTCAACCCGTTCGGCTACTCCGTGTACCGAGGGAGCTGACGCCTGACATGACTGCTAATTCTCGCAACGGACGGCCCGCCGCGGGCCGCCCGACCCTGCTCGGCCAGAACCAGTACGGCAAGGCCGAGAACCGCGTCGTCAAGATCACCCGGGACGGCGACACCCACCACATCAAGGACCTCAACGTCTCCGTGTCGCTCTCCGGCGACATGGAGGACGTCCACTACTCGGGCTCCAACGCCAACTGCCTGCCGACGGACACGACAAAGAACACCGTCTACGCCTTCGCCAAGGAGTACGGCATCGAGTCGGCCGAGCAGTTCGGCATCCACCTCGCCCGGCACTTCGTCGACTCCCAGGAACCCATCCACCGGGCCCGCATCCGGATCGAGGAGTACGCCTGGGACCGCATCGGGACCTCCGACTCGAACTCCAAGTTCATCGGCGCCGACGAGGTCCAGCACTCCTTCGTACGCAGGGGCCAGGAGGTCCGGACCGCGCAGATCACCTACGACGGTGAGAAGTGGCAGGTCTTCTCCGGCCTGAAGGACCTGACGGTCATGAACTCCACCAACTCGGAGTTCTGGGGCTACGTGAAGGACCGGTACACCACCCTCAAGGAGGCCTACGACCGCATCCTGGCCACCCAGGTGACCGGTGTGTGGCGGCACAACTGGACCAGCGACGACCAGCGCATGCCGAACTGGGAGCGTTCCTACGAGAAGGCCAAGCAGCACATGCTCGACGCCTTCGTGGAGACCTACTCGCTCTCCCTCCAGCAGACGCTGTACCAGATGGGTGCGCGGGTCATCAACGGCCGCAGCGAGATCGACGAGATCCGCTTCTCGCTGCCGAACAAGCACCACTTCCTGGTCGACCTCGAACCCTTCGGCCTCAAGAACGACAACGAGGTCTACTTCGCGGCCGACCGCCCGTACGGCCTCATCGAGGCCACCATCCTGCGTGACGGTGCCGAGCCGCAGATCCCGGTCGACATGACCAACCTGTAGGGCCGAACAGGCCCCTGACGCGCGCCGGCGTCACCGGGGGAGACGGGGGTGCCCGCACCTGCGCCGCGGAAGCGACACCTACCCGCGCCGACCCCGGCGCACCACGGTCGACGAGGACAACGTCGCCCCCGCGACCCGCGACAAGCACACCGTCCGGCGCGTCTCGCCGCGGTCGCCCGGTGAACCGCGGCGGCCCGCTTCGCCGCCGCATCAAGGACCCCGGCCGGGAGGGACGGCTCCCGGCCGGCCGGTTCAGGATCCGAGCGGGCTCCTGAACCAACACACCGGGGCGGGTCCGTGCTGTTCCAGCC
>NZ_WMLF01000196.1 GCF_014156695.1 Streptomyces durbertensis
CGCCTGGTTGCCCACCCATCTGTCCCAGCAGGCGCGCGACAGCTTCCGGCGGCTCACCGTCATCGACAGCGTCCTCTCCGACGAGGATCGCTTCCACGGAACCTTCGCCAAGCACCTCAGCCAGGACAAGCGGGTACGCGCCTGGCAGCTGCTCGAAGCCCAGCGCGACACCCTGACGCGGGAGGCGGAGAAGGCGTTCAAGCAGGCGTACGGACTGGCCGACAAGAAGGAGACCGAGGTCCAGCTGGGCTTCGAGGACCACCTCGACCCCGTGCATCCGGTGCCCGGCCTGTCCCTTCCGATCGGCGCCTCCTTCGAGAAGGCCGTCCGGCTCATCGCCGCCCGCCTGCTGGAGTGCCAGTTCCCGGCCCACCCGCAGCTCGACCCGGAGAACACCGGCAGGGCGATCACCACGTCCGACGCGAAGAAGGCGTACGACCTGGTGCGGCGGGCCGCGCTCGCCCGCGACCGGCGGGTGGAGGTGCCCTCCGGTGAGCGCAAACTGATGACCCGGCTGGCGCAGCCCCTGCTGCTGGGCACCATGGGTGAGGCGTACTTCGAACTGTCCTCGCACTGGACGGACTTCTTCGACGACCAGGTTCGCGCCGACGAACTGCCCGCGGGCGACGACCTGACATACGTACGCCTGACGGACTGGCTCGACCGGCCCGAGCCGCGCGGGCTGCACGAGACGGCCCGGCAGCTCGTGATCGCCGGGTTCGCCGAGATCGCCGACCGGGTGTGGGTGCGGGGCGGTGCCGTCCAGGACGTCTCGCTCGCCTTCGCGGCCCGTCCCGGAGACGCCCTGCGCACCCAGCCCCGGCCCTCGGAGCCCGACTGGGAGGAGGCACTCGACCGCTACGAGTCCCTCTTCGGGGAGAAGCCCAAGTCCCGGCTCTACCGCGGGCAGATCATCAACCAGTTCGCCACGGCGGTGCGCGAGCAGGCGCGGGCGTGCGACGAGGCCGCCGGTGAGCTGGTGCGCCGGCTGGAGGACGCCCAGGGGAAGCTGGGCCTCGACGAGTCGGACCCGGCCGGGCGGCTCGCTCTCGCCCGCCGGTCCCTGGCTCTGGTCAAGCAGCTCATCGACACCGCCGAGGCCGGATCGGCCGCAGCCCGCCGCACGGTCGAGACCCTCGCGGGATTCGACCTGCGAGGTGTCTCGCCCCTGCGCTACGGCACCTCGCTCGCGCAGGCCCGCAAGGTCGCCTCGGCGCTCGCCGAGGCCAACGCCGACTGGGACACCCTGGAGCTCGCCGAGGGCCTCGGCCCGGAGGGCCACTCCATCCTGGAGCGGCTGAAGGCCGCCGCCCGCAGCGACCAGCAGACGGCGGACCTGGCGGGAGCCCTGGAGAGGGCCCGACGCGAGGTGATCGCCCTGCTGAAGGCACGCCAGACACCGCCCACCCCGCCCGAGCCGCAGCAGCCTCCCGGTCCCTCCGGCCCCGACGACATCTCCCTCAAGGGGGACGACGCCGAGCCGTCCGTGCCGTCCACCCACACGGCTACCCCGGGTTCCGGCGGTGTGCGGCGGGCCGGCGGCGGGCGTACCAAGGCCCGGGCCGCCGCGGCCCAGTTCGCCGCCGAAATCCAGGCCCTCGCCGAGGCACAGCCCGACGCCGAGATCGAGATCACCTGGCGGATGGTGGGCGAGTGACCACCTCGACCACAGCCGCCGGCCTGGCCCGGCTCACGCCCGCGCTGCTCGTCCAGTACCTGTCCGCCCGACCAGGACTGGACGGGCGTACCCGTGCCGTCGTCCTGCTCCGCGCCCAGCCCGAGTGGGACGGACCCGACACACTCACCTACGGCGGCGGGCAGCGGGCCGCCGTCGCCGCCGCTCCCTCGCCGCTCGCCGTGCACGAGCAGATCCTCGGCCATCTCCACAGTGCCAGGGACGGGTCCGGCCCGCGTGTCCTCGTCGTGCTCACCGACTGCGAGGAGGCCACGCTCGACCCCGGTCTTCTCGCTCGCGTGTGGCACAACGGCGTCCGCAGCGTGGACAACTGGGAAGTCGTACGCACCTCCTTCGGGGCCGGTGCCGTGGACCACCGGCTGCAGGTCTCCGACGGAGGCTGGGCCGCCGAGGCCCTGCTGGAGGCGGCACCGCTCGACCGCTGGCCGAAGATCGCGGGCGGCACGCTCACCCGCGACCATGCCCTCGCCCAGCTCGCCCAGCGGCGCCTCGGCCTCGGCCGGTACGCGGACGCGGCGGACGAGACACAAGACGTGGCGGACGACCGCATCGGCCTCACGGCTCTGCTGCGGTGGGCCGTGCGGCCCGGAGCCGCCGAACGGTTCCTCGCCCTGCGCGACGCCGAACGCGACGGCCTGGCCGCGTTCCTCTGCGAGAAGGGCCAGGCCGGACCGGCCGCCACCATCCTCTTCGGCCTCATCAGCGAGGGGCACGGTACCGACGCACTCGCCTACGGTCTGGTCGCCGCCGCGCTGTGGAGCCACACCGCTTCTCCCGGTCCCGAGGTGTACCGGGCCCGCGGCCGGGCCGAGCTGTGGGCGGGCGGCCAGGGCGTCCTCTCGCCCGAGGAGTCCGACGCGCGCTTCGCCCAGTACGGCACGGTGGCCGAAGCGACGGTGGACACGCTCGTCGCCCGCGAGGACCGGCGTGTGCTCACCCCGCTGCTGCAGCGCGCCGACGTTCTCGCCCGCCAGTTCGGGGCCGAACAGGCCGCGGCCGTAAGTCTGTTCCTCCCCATCAGCTTCGAGGCTCGCGCGGCCGATGCCGGCGCCGCCCTGGCCACCGGTGATCCGGACCGCATCGCCCAGGCCGTGGGCGCGTGGGGCGAACACCGGCACGCGGGGCGCCCGGAGGGCCGCGCCCGCGTCGAGCGCGCCCGCATGGCACGGCGGCTCGCCGCCTGGCTGACCGGTCCGACAGAGCAGCCGCAGTCCGTGGAGGACTGGTTGAGGCTGCAGATCACCGACACCGCCTGGGCCGACCTCGCCCTCGACCGCATAGAGGCGGGAGGCGAGGACGTTCCTGCCCTGCGGGACGCGTACGACCGGCTCGGGGAGCAGGTCCGCGAACGCAGGCGCGAGATGGACCAGGCCTTCGCCCAGCGGCTCGCAGCCTTCACGGAGGGCGGTGGCGCACCCGGTGACCTGCTCACCGTCGAGGACTTCCTCGACCGCGTCGCCGCCCCCGCGGCCAGGGGCAAGGACCGGCGCCGCCTGCTGATCGTCGTCGTCGACGGCATGACCTCCGCTATCGCCGCCGAACTCGGGCAGGAGCTGCGCGAGCGCTTCAGCGAGTATGACCCGTTCCCGGAGGCGACGGGAGGCCCGCGGCGCCGTGCTGTGGCCGCCGCACTGCCCAGCGTCACCGCCGTCAGCCGCACCAGCCTGTTCGCCGGGCGGCTGCTGCGCGGCGCGCAGGCCGACGAGAAGCGGCTGTTCCGCCAGCACCCGTTCGCCGGTCCCGGGCGCGCGGCGGCCGTCTTCCACAAGGACGACCTGCGCGCCGAGCGCACCGGCAGCCCCTTCAGCGCACCACTGGAGGCCGCTCTGCACGACGGGCGCACCCACGTCGCGGTCGTCCTGAACACCATCGACGACCGGCTCGCCAAGGAACAGCGCCTGGGCGCGACCCGATGGTCCGTCGACGAGATCGGCTTCCTCGGCGAGCTCCTCGACACCGCCGCCGCCGAGGGCATGGCCGTCCTGCTCCTCTCCGACCACGGGCACGTCGTCGACCGGCGCGACCGCCGGGTCTCCGTGCCCGAAGCGGCGGACCGCTACCGCCCGTACACCGAGGGAGAGCTGGACGAGCGGGAGATCCGGTTGCGCGGATCTCGTGTGGTCGCCCCCGAGCCCGGGGGAGCGGTCATCGCCCTGTGGGACGCCGACTCCCGCTACACCGGGCGCAAAGCCGGCTACCACGGCGGCGTGTCCCTCGCCGAGATCGCCATTCCGCTCCAGGCCTACCTGCCGTTCGGCGCCACGCCGCCCGAAGGATGGCGGGAACTCGGTGATCCCGCTCCCCAGTGGTGGTCGCTCGACCAGGTGGCTGAAAAAGCCCCTGCTGCCCTGGCTCCTTCCTCGGGCCCGGCCGCGGCGCCCGCTCCGGCACGTCGACGCCCCTCGAAGTCGAAGCAGGTCACCCAGGAGGAGAGCCTGTTCGCCGAGCCCGCCGTTCAGGCCGTAACGGCCCCTGCCGTGCCCGTCCGGCAGGCCGAACCCGCCCTGCCGTTTGATCCCCGTACCGCGCTCGTGGACGCGCTGATGTCCTCGGAGATCTTCGAGGCGCAGCTGAAGCTCGTGGGCCGCACGGTGGACCTGGACAAGGTGCGCGCTGCCGTACAGGAACTGCTCGCGTCGAGGACGTTGCCGCTCACGGCTCTGGCACAGCGTGCCGGGGAGCGGCCCGTGCGCGCTGCCGGGTTCGCCGCTGTACTGCGGCGGCTCCTCAACCACGACGGCGAACAGGTGCTGGAGATCCTGCCGGACAACCGTACGCTCCGGCTCAACGAGCCGTTGTTGAAAGCGCAGTTCGGCCTGTGAGGGGGGCGGTCGCGTCGTCCCGCTCGGAAGCGGAGCCGAACGGGACGGTGACCCGTGGGAAACTGGCAGGGTGAGTGAACAGCCCTCCTCCGCCTCCGGCGTGACGGTGTCGCCCGCGCGGCGGCGGGCCGTCGTCGACGCGCTGCGGCGCGGAGCCGTCCCCGACAGCGGTCTTGATCTCCTCGCCACGGGGCTGTACCGGTTCGAGGCGGCCGTGGACGGCGAGCTGGACGCTGTGGCCGCGGGCGGAGCCGCCTTCAAGGCCGTGCGTGGCGAGTACGGCAGCGGCAAGACCTTCTTCGCCCGCTGGCTCGGCGAACGCGCCAAGCGCCGCGGCTTCGCCGTCGCCGAGGTACAGGTGTCAGAGACCGAGACGCCCCTGCACCGGCTGGAGACCGTCTACCGCAGGGCCACCGAGCGCCTGGCCACTGCGAGCTTCCAGCCGTCGGCCCTCCGGCCCATCGTCGACGCGTGGTTCTACGCGCTCGAAGAGGATGCCCTTGCCGCCGGCACCGACGACTCCCGGCTGGAGCAGGCCGTCGCGCAGCTCCTCAACGACCGCCTCTCGGAAGTCTCCCGCGGTGCCCCCGGATTCGCCGCCGCACTGCGCGGCTACCACGCCGCGCTGGGCGCGGACGACGAGGCCACCGCTGCGGCCGTTCTCGCGTGGCTCGGCGGTGAGCCGCATGTGGCGGCCGCCGCCAAGCGCGCTGCGGGGGTCCGCGGCGACCTCGACCATTTCGGTGCCCTCGGTTTCCTTCGAGGGCTGCTCGCCGTTCTGCGTGACAGTGGACACCCTGGGCTCCTCCTCGTCCTCGACGAGGTGGAAACCCTGCAGCGCGTGCGCTCCGACGCCCGGGACAAGGCGTTCAACGCCCTTCGGCAGCTGATCGACGAGGTCCACTCCGGCCGCTTTCCCGGCCTCTACTTGGTGATCACCGGAACTCCCGCGTTCTACGATGGCCCGCAGGGCGTACAGCGCCTTGCGCCGCTTGCTCAGCGCCTGGCCACCGACTTCTCCACGGATCCCCGCTTCGACAACCCCAGGGCGGTACAACTCCGTCTTTCCGGATTCCGGCTGGAGACGCTGACCGAACTCGGCCGCAAGATCCGCGACCTGTACGCGACGGGAAGCACCGACCCGGATCGGGTGCGCTCCGTCGCCGACGACGCGTATGTGGCCGACCTGGCCCATGCCGTCGGGGGAGCCCTCGGTGGCAAGGTCGGCGTCGCTCCCCGCCTCTACTTGAAGAAACTCGTCGGCGACGTCCTCGACCGCGTCGACCAGTTCCCCGACTTCGACCCGCGCGCCGACTACCGCCTCACCGTCGACCGCACCGAACTGACCGACGCCGAGCGCCATGCTGCCACGCTCCCGGTTGCTCCCGCTGCCTCGGCCGACGAGGTGGAGCTCGACCTGTGACCACGAGCGGAATGGCGGACGCCGACCCCGTCGACCGGCTCGACCCGGTTCTCCTCCACCACATCGTGAACACCCTCGGCTGGCCCGGTCTCAGGCCGCTGCAGTCCTCGGCGATCGGGCCGCTCCTCGACGGTAAGGACGCGGTACTGCTGGCGCCGACAGCCGGCGGCAAGACCGAGGCCGCCGCGTTTCCCCTTCTCACCGCCATGGCCCGGAACGGCTGGTCCAGCACCTCGGTTCTCTACCTCACGCCTCTGCGCGCCCTGCTCAACAACCTCCAGCCACGCCTGCACGCCTACGCCCAGTGGCTGGGACGCACGGCTGCGCTCTGGCACGGGGACACGGCCGAGGGCGAACGGCGGCGCCTGCGCCGGGCGCCACCAGACATCCTCCTCACCACACCGGAATCCCTCGAAGCACAGCTCATCAGCGTCAAGACCGACCACGCCCTGCTGCTCGGCAGGGTCCGGGCGGTCGTCGTGGACGAGGTGCACGCCTTCGCCGGGGACGACCGAGGCTGGCACCTGCTGGCGGTCCTGGAACGACTCCAGCGACTGACCGGCCGACGGTTGCAGCGCATCGGCCTGTCCGCCACGATCGGCAACCCGAACGAACTCCTCGCCTGGCTCCAAGGGTCAGGTCGCGGGCGAACGCCCGGCCAGGTCATTGCTCCCGGCGTCGGCCTCGTCCCCACAGTCACGACGGCTGAATCTCAGCCGCGCCAAGCTGAACCCCCTTCCGGTGACGTCCAATTGGACTACGTCGGCTCGCTGCCGAACGCCGCCACCGTTATCTCCGCCCTCCACCAGGGCGAGAAGCGTCTCGTCTTCTGCGAGTCCCGCCGGCAGGTCGAAGAGCTCGGGCAGGCACTCCGAGCACGCGGCGTGACCGTCTTCCTCTCACACTCATCCCTCTCGGCAGCCGAACGTCAACGTTCCGAAGAAGCCTTCGCGCAGGCACGCGACTGCGTGATCGTCGCCACCTCCACACTCGAACTCGGCATCGACGTCGGCGACCTCCACCGCGTGATCCAGATCGACTCTCCCGCGACCGTCGCCTCCTTCCTGCAGCGCCTGGGCCGCACAGGACGCCGGTCCGACACCACGCGCAACTGCCTCTTCCTCGCCACCTCCCACGAGACCCTCCTCCAGGCCGCCGGGCTACTGACCCTGTGGGGCAGGCATTGGGTGGAGCATGTCGCCACACCGCCGGCGCCGCAGCACCTCGTCGCCCAGCAGCTGCTCGCCGTCGCCCTCCAGCGCCACAAACTGCCCGCCGCGGACTGGCACGAGGAGTGGAACGGTCTCGCTCCCTTCGACGCGTCCGCCCGACCCGTCCTCGACCACCTCCTCGCGGAAGGGTTCCTGGAACAGGACAGCGGCATCTATTTCGTCGGCGAACAGGCCGAGAAGCGTTTCGGTAGAAGGCACTTCATGGACCTCACCGCGTCGTTCACGGCACCGCCCCAGTTCACGGTCCTGCACGGACGTGTGGAGATCGGGCACACGGACCCGGCTCTGCTGGTCGAAGAACGCGAGGGGCCCCTTCGGCTGTTGCTCGCCGGACGCAGCTGGCATGTGACGTATGTGGACTGGCGTCGGCATCGGGTCTTCGTTGCCGCCGCCGAGTCGGGCGGCGTCGCCAAGTGGCAGACAGGCACCGTCCGCGGCCTGTCATATCAGCTTGCCCAGGCGATGCGCGAGGTGCTGCTAGGCGTCGACCCTCCGGTCGGGCTCACTCGCCGCGCACAGGCCGGTCTGGTGGAACTGCGGAAAACGGACGGTCGGTTCGCTCACCCGGAGGCGACCCTGATCATCCGCGACGGACGTGACGTACGGTGGTGGACCTGGGCCGGCTTCCGGGCCAACGCGACCCTCACGGCGTGGCTGGCCGACGCGGTCGACCCGCTGCAGCGGCCCGCGGACTCCTATGTCCGGCTCCGCTATGACCTGACCCGCGAGGAGTGGGAGCGGGCGCGGAGCACGCCACGGAAGGAGGAGCTGCTACGGGTCTCTGGGGCTGCCGTACGTGGACTCAAGTTCTCCGCCGCCCTCCCCGATGACCTCGCCACCGGAGTGCTGGCCGCTCGCCTCACCGACGCGGACGGGGCGGAGGCTGTGCTCTCCCAACGTACGCGCTGGGAGAGCGAACCGAGCTGACAGGAGCGTCGGTCCGGACCTGCAGCCTCAGGCCAGAGCTTCGAGTACCGTGCACTGGCGCCCCCAGCTACTAGATTGGGTTCGGGCGTTGCATTTTTTTTGTAGTTTGTCGAGGATCTTTTGCTGAGAGGGTGCTGGGATTCGCTGCATTCACGCAGGTAAGAGGTGTTGTGACCGAGCTCCGCTTCAATGTCTGACACGTCCAACGAAAGGCCGTCGGACCGGCAGCAAAGCGGGTCGGTCGGCCTTTGTGATCCGCGCAGAGTTGGCGGCGTGCTGGATGAGTCCGGCATGAGGGGAGCGGTTACGTAGCTTCGTCGACCTGGGGCTGGGCATTGAAGGACTGACCCCGCGTACGCCTTGACGATGGCGGCTCAGGTGCGCCGCTCAGGATCGGCCACAGGCGCAATGGTGACGTCGGGTATTGGAACTCTCTGTATGCCCTGATCGTAGCGGAAACTGGACTGCGTTGAGGCGGCGTTCCCGGCAGGATGCGGGCATGGTCGCTTCTGCACCCTTGGACGTTCCGCGCTTGGCTGCTGGTGACGGGTTCGTGCTCCGCGCTTTTGGGGTCGGAGATCTGCGTCCCATCCGGGAGGCGTCGAACGACGACTACATCCGTTGATCACGACTGTTCCCTCGACGTACTCGGAGGCGGCGGGTGAAGCGTTTGCCCAGCAGCAGTGGCGGCGTGTACTGGTAGCGCATATCCGTTCGGGATCGTGGGGGTTGAGGACGGGCACCCGCTGGGGATGGTCGGTCTCTGGTTGAGGGGCCAAGGCCAGGGAATCGCGTCGCTGGGGTATTGACTTTCCGGGTCGGCCCGTGTCAGGGGATTGGGACGGAAGCCCTCGGGCGGTTGTCCGCTGGGCCCTCGGTTATTTGTAGATTCTGCGTCTTCAGCTGCATGTTGAGCCGTGGAACTTAGCGTCACAGTAGACGGCTGAGCGTGTCGGCTTTCAGCGGGAGCGCATGCTCCGTAGTTGGCAGCAGTTTGGAGGAGGAGCGTCGAGACATGATCATTTATTCGATGCTGGGCGTGATCTGTCCTTACCGGCCGCTGGCTGACTTCGGCCGCGTATGGCGCCCAGTCGCCTGCGGAGTCGCTGCCAGGCGACGGCGACGTCGGTGTGGATGTCCAGGTTCCGGGCGGGGATCTCGGTGGCGAGCTGGAAGAGAGCGGTGCTGCGGGCATGGTTAAGGTGGATGCCCTGGTTGCTCAGCCGCTGCGTCAGCTCTGTGGTGCTGCCGGCCGTCCGGGCTGCCCGCCGGGGACGAGCCATGGAGCCGAAGCCAGGGCGCCCATGGTCACGTGTCCCTTGCGGTTCACGTGGACGACAGTGCGGGCCAGCTGGGCGACGGGCTCGGGCAGCTGAACGGGTGCATTGCCGAGGTGGAAACGTATTTCCATGGCGACTCGGTGCTCGAGGGCTTCGGCGACATAGGCGGAGAAGCAGCCCGGCCCGACATGGGCCCGCACCGCTTCCGCGAGATGCTCCGGGAGGCTGACGGAGTACTTCTGCTACCGCTCATGCGTGTCCTGCTACCGCTGGTGGTAGATCGTTTTCTCAGGTATGGCGGTGGCGGCCGGGCGGTGGGTGGCAGGATCGGCAGGGCTGGCC
>NZ_WMLF01000197.1 GCF_014156695.1 Streptomyces durbertensis
GGGGTGGGCGGCTCGGTGCGGGTGAGCGCGGTCTCGGGGAGGAGTCCGAGCTGTCCGGCGGCGGCCGCGCGGGCGGCGAGGGTGAGCGAGCGGGTGACCCGGTGGTGGCCGTGGTCGATGCGCAGGTGGCAGAGCTGGCAGGCGGCGAGCAGGTTCTCGTCTCGCACGTCTTCGGGTGTGTGGTTGAGGTGGGCGGTGGTGAGTCCGACCACGGACCCGGTGTCCGGGTGGATCTCCTCATGGACGGCGGGGCAGCGGCCGCCGGGGTGCGCCAGGCCGCAGTGGCCCGTGCACTCGCAGCGGCCGCCCGCCCGCTCGAACCGGATCCGCGCGCTGATCTGGGGCCAGTCGCGCGGGTAGCGGTGCAGGTTCTCGGGACGGATGGGCACGGCGGCTCCGCTACTCGCCGCCGGCGGCCTGGCGCTGCTCGAAGGCTTCGAGCAGCTCGCCCAGGTCGGGCTCGGGCGCGGTGCCGACCCACGTGCCGCCCTCGGTGAACACCTCCACGTCGGTGGTGTCGGCGTCGAACCAGCAGACGTACGGGCCGTAGCGCTCGATGACGGCCGTGGCGACGGCGGCCGGGTCGGACAGCTCCGGCGCGGTCTCCAGCACGGCGAGCGTGGTGACGACCAGCCACATCGGCTCGTCCGGCGTACGGGGCAGCCGGAGGTAGCCGGTGACGCGGAGCTTGTCGCCGGGGACCAGGTCGTGGATGACCGCGTGCGCCAGCGCCGGGTCGGCGACGGTGCACGGCAGGATCATCTCGTCCGTGCGCTCGTCCGTCGGGGAGACGGTGAGCCGGAACCGCGCCGTCGACCCGTACAGGTCGCCGGGGACGGTCTCCTCGTCCAGGAAGCCGTCCAGGGCTATCGCGTCGTCGGCGGCCACGGTCAGCCGGCCTTCCGGACCGGCGCCTGGTGCGCGGCGTCGTACGCCTTCAGGACCCGCTTGGGCACCATCCCGGCGTCGGCGACCTGGTGGTCGTTGGCGCGCGCCCACGTCCGTACGGCGGCGAGCTCCTCCCGGGTGCGGCCGCTGCCCAGGCCCGCCCGGATCGGGGTGGGCGCGGTGGCGGCCGCCGTGGTGGTGCGGGTGCCGGCCTTGACGGTGCGCAGTTCCTCCTGCGCCTTCTCCAGTTCGGCGCGGGCCTTGGCGACCTTCGCCTCCGCCTCCGCCTCGCGCTGCGCGGCCTCCGAGTCGCGGCGCTCGGACAGCTCGGAGAGGTCGGAGGTGATGCGGGCGGCGCGGCTGCGGACCGAGGCGGTCGGGTGCGCGGTCGCCCAGTCGATCAGCTCCTGGAGCGCGTTGGAGACGGGCAGCGCGACGACCGGGACGTCGGTGGTCGGGGCGTCGGCGGCCGCACGGGGCAGTCCGAGGACGTGGTTGGCGATGAGGTCGCTGAGCTCGGTCTCGCTGAGGCCGGTGGCCTCGCGGATCGCCTGCTCGGAGTCGCCGTTGTTGTGCATGGAGATCGCCATGGCCTCGAACGCGGACAGGGCCGGGGCGGCGGGGGTGTTCGTCATGGTGGGTGCGTCTCCGGTTTCCGGGATGAGGGGGAGCAGGGCGGTGAGGGTGTCGGTGTCGGTGGGCAGCCCGAGGACGTCCAGGAGCAGCGCCATGTCGTCCTTGTCGCGGGAGCTGCGGGCGGTGACCCGGGCCGCGGCGGCGAGCTGCTGCGCCGGGTTCAGGTCCAGGGGCAGTGCTTCGGCCTCGAGGGCTTCGGTCCAGTCGGTGAACATCACGCGGCCTTGCCGCTGGCGACCAGCGCCAGCACGCGCAGGTTCGACGCCGCCTGCGCCGGGGTGATCGGTTCCTTCCAGCGGTTGTACGGCGCGGGCCGGGTGGGGATGGCCTCCAGCTCCAGGCGGGCGAGGGCCAGTTCGCGGACGGTCGGCGGCACGACGCGCGCCGCGCGTGCCCTCTCCCGCTGGAGCCGGTCCTGTTCGGCGACCACGCCGACCCAGTCCTCACCGAGCCGCGCCACGAGCTGCTTGCGCAGCTGCGTGCGGTCGCGTTTGGTGGTCGCCGCCCACACCCCTGTCTTGGTGAGGCCGGGGTTGGCCAGGGCCCACTTCAGGCAGTCCTTGACGATCGGGCAGCCGGAGCAAGCGTGCTTGGCCTTGACGAGCGCCTTCTCGCGGGCGCGGGGGTCTTTGTCGGTGTTGTGGATGTCCTCGATCGCGAACAGGTCCGGGCTCGTACGGCAGCGCAGGACCTGGTCGGTGTCGGGGAAGGGGATCCGGTCGTCGGCCGCGATGAACGTCGGCGGCTGCGGGACGCCGGTGCGGTTGCCGCTCATGAGGTGCCCTCCGGAGCGAGGTGGGGGAGCTGGAGGAGGACCTGGTCCACGAGGTCCTGCGCGGGGCGCCACGGCCCGAGCTGGCCGTGCAGCCACGGGATGGGGAGCGCGAGCTCCTGGACGTCGGCGAGGACCAGGTGGAACGCGTCGGGCTGCGCCCAACGGGAGCACGGGGCGGTGCCGGCGGCGTCCTGGTGGCAGTCGGTGAGGCGGGCGACGCCGATGACGGCCCGGGTGTGCAGGGCGCGGCCGCGGATCGCGGTGGCGACCAGCGGGTCGCGCATCGGGGCCCGCTCGGTGGCCTGCCCGGCGTGCAGCAGCAGCCAGCCGCGCCAGGACCAGGGGGCCGGGCGGTTCTCCACGTCTTTCCCGGCGAGGATGCAGGTCGTCCAGGGCTGGCGGATCGTGATGCCCCGGATCCAGGTGCCCGGGTCGGCGGTGGTGTCGCTCATGCCGCACGTCCCAGCGTGTGGGTGCCCGGCCGTCCGGCGCGGCGGCCGTTGATGGAGGGCACCGTGGCGTGCTGCGGCCCGGCGAGGACCGCGCGGCCGGTGTGCTTGCCCGCGTACATCGCGGCGTCGGCGGCCCGCTGGAGCAGGGACAGGTCCGTCGTGCCGAGGACGTCGGGGGAGGCGGCGCCGATCGACGCGGCGATGTCGACCAGGACGCCGTCCTCGACCTCCACCGGCTGCGCGAGCAGCTTCGTGAGCTGGGCGAGACGCAGCTCGCGGCGGGCGGGCCCGATCCGGACCGCGACGGCGAACTCGTCCCCTCCGAGCCTGCCGACCGCCCCGGGGCTGCCCGCCCACGCGGTGAGCCGGGTCGCGGTGGCGGCCAGGACGCGGTCGCCGGCGGCGTGCCCGCCGGGCCCGTCGTTGATCTGCTTGAAGTGGTCCAGGTCCACCAGGACGACTAGGGCGGCGTCGCCGTACCGGTCGGTGATCTGTCGGGCCTTGGTCGTGTAGCCGTCGCGTCCGAGCAGCCCGGTGAGCGGGTCGCGGCGGGCGGCGGCGAGCTTGCGGTGCAGGCTGACCGCGTGCACGGTCCAGCCGGTCAGCGGCACGGCGAGCGTGGTGATGAGCAGGGCGCGATTTCCCGAAGGGGCCTGTACGCGCGCGGTGGAGGCCATACTGGTCTCTCCCTCTCGTCTTGTACGGGATGGGTAGGCCCGAGGCAGGCGACGGTTTCCAGACCTGGTGCGCCTGCCTCGGGGCGTATCTACAGCTCGTAGGGCGTCTTGCGGTTCCAGTCGTTCGGGTTGGACCAGCGGCCGGCCTTCGCCGCCGCCCAGTCCAGCTCCCAGCCGTCGCGGACCCCTCGCGCTCCCCAGCCGCCGTCCTGCTGGCCGGGGACCTCGAGTCCGGCCTGCCGCGCGGCGAACGCGGCCTCGTAGACCTGGTGGGCGCGGGTCAGGGCCTCGGTGACCGAGGTCGCCTTGCCGGTGAAGACGTGCACGCCGTGCAGCGTGCGGTCGGGGGTGTGTATGGGGACGTTGACCTCGTAGAACTCCGTTCGCTGCATGGCTGCCGCTCTTTCTTTGCGCTGGTCGTGGCGGAACACCGCGACCGCCCCGGCCGACAGGGCCGGGGCGGCACGGAGGAACGCCGCGTCCTCGCGGGAGGTCAGGCGTCTGCCGCGATGGCGGCCCTGCGCTCGGAGAACTTCGGGGCGTCAGCCACCCGGACCCACTCACCCTCGGTGAGGAGCTTGGCGCCGTCGGCGGGTGCCTTGTCATCGCCCCAGAACGGGTGGAGGACCGGGACGCCGCCGCTCCACCGGTCGAAGTGCTGCCAGGTGAAGTACGGGTGGGCCGGGTCGTCGTAGTAGCACTCGCCGGCCGGGACGTACGCCTCGGTGAGGTCGAAGACCTGGCCGGTGACTGGGTGGGTCCACTCGGTGCTGCCGATCTCGTCCTCCGGGATCGGCTGGCCGTTGGCATTGATGCGGCGGTCCATCCAGGAGACGGTGACCTGGCAGCCGTGGTGGTCCCAGGTGTTCGGGTACGGCTGGCCGACGGAGTGGTACGTGACGTGGACGTCCAGGTCCGTCAGCGGCTGGCGGCCGCGCAGCTCGGTGCGGACCAGGTGGGCGCGGCCGGCCTCGATCGGCTCGGTGTACGGGTCGTTCGTGCGGCCGGTGCCGCCGCCGTTGGCGAGCCAGCCGAGCAGGGAGGCATAGACGCGTCCGTCGCTGTCGGGGGCAGCCTCGGTGTACTCCCAGTCGGCGATCACCAGCGGGACGTCGCCCGTGAAGTGCAGGATGCCGTGCTCGGTGTTGGCGATCGTGTGGTCGGCGGTGTTCCAGTCCTTCATGACGAGTCCCCTTCGGGGTGGTGGATGGAGCGAGCAGGTCTGAGGTGCGGGATCGGGTGCGCGATCAGCGCAGGACGCCAGGAGTGGCGGTGAGGTCCGAGGCCAGGTGCACCGAGGCGAATCCTTCGGCGCGTAGCTGGTCGGGGGTGGGCAGGAGTTGGTGGTGCTCGCGCACGATGTGCAGGGGCACCACACGGTCGCGGCCGGCGTTTTGCGCTTCCACCGTGGCCAGCGGGAGGTCGAACAGGACCGCGACGGCTGGGCGCTGCCAGTAGCGGGCACGCGCGAGCAGGCCAGCCCTGACGTGGCCGTACACGTTGGTGGAGTCCACCAGCACGTTCAGCGCTCGGGAGAGGCGGGCCTCCAGGAGGAGGTTCTGAATCTCGGCGGCGACCGGGGTGGCCGACTGATCGGCCTCGGAGTCGGTGGCCAGGCGCCGGTAGACGTCCAGGCACACGCGCCAGCTGTCGGGGAAGCGGGCGGCGAAGGTCGACTTGCCGCTGCCCGGCGGGCCGACCAGGGCGCAAAGCGTGCCGGCGGGGAGGTTCAGCACGTCGTTCATCAGATCCGTCCGGCGGTGCGGGTGAGGACCGGGCCGCGCAGCTCGTCCACGCGCGTGGCGCTCTGCTCGGTCTGTTCGGCAAGAGCACGGATCCGGCTGGCCTTGTC
This sequence comes from Streptomyces durbertensis, assembly GCF_014156695.1. Taxonomy (GTDB): domain Bacteria; phylum Actinomycetota; class Actinomycetes; order Streptomycetales; family Streptomycetaceae; genus Streptomyces; species Streptomyces durbertensis. Next base: position 5,281 of record NZ_WMLF01000197.1, read on the forward strand.
GGCGTCCAGGTCGCCGCCGGCGAGCCAGGTGCCGATGGAGTCGTGGCCGGTGATGTCGGGGGTGTACTTGGCGCACCGACGGCGGCCGAAGGCGTTGTCGGCTCCGGCCGGGCCCACGTGGAACACGATCCTGCGGTTCTTCGGCTCCGGGTGGAAGCTGAGTTCGCGGGCGGTGTCCTCGTGGGTGAAGACCAGGGGCCACTCGGGGCTGGGCGGCGGCGTCCACGGCGTTCCGAGGATGCCGGTGACGACGGCCATGAGGCGGTCGGCCGGGAGCGCGGTGAGGGTGCGGGACAACGGGTCCTCCTGCGAGACGGGCTGACGGGGCACCGCGCCGTCCCGGCCAGGCAGGACCAGGACAGGGCGGCACGGTGCGGCGTCAGGCGGCCGCGTTCTGCGCGGTGGCGGCTTCCTCGCGGGCGGCGGCGGCTTCGGCCTGCCGGTTCTGCCGGATGACCTTGCCCACGATCTGCCCGGTGACCTTCGCGGCTTCGGCTTCCATCTCGGCTTCGGCCCGGTACAGGCTGCGGGCCTTGCCCTTGCGCAGGACGTGGGTGCCCATCTCGTGTCGGGTCAAGGCGATGCGCCGCTCCGGCGAGCCCTTGCGACACAACTGGTCGACCTCCACGAACGCCCAGACCAGCGTCGCGCCGATCTCGCGCGGGCGGCGGTGCAGCCGCTTGGCGTTGATCAGGATCCGGATGGTGTTCTTCGGGGCGATCACGGTGACGGAGTACAGGTCGGTGGGCTTGGCGGTGAAGCTGAGGAGCTTCGCCGCGTAGACGTCCTTCGGGACGCCTGCGGCCGAGCCCTGCGCGGTGGCGGCGAGGCCGGGGATCTTCTTGGGGGAGGTGACCACCAGCTCCACGGCGGTCAGCGGGCGCCGGCCGAAGTGTTCCTTCACTAGGCGCTGCGCGGTGGGCACGGTGTCGTTGATGTCGGCGGTCAGGCGGCGGGGGGTGAACAGGCCGTCGCGGATGACGGTGATCTGAGTGGGCTGCGGCATGGGGGCCTTCCGGTTTCGAGGGTGGGCTGAGGGGCCACCGCACCGCCCCGGCCGCGTAGGGCCGGGGCGGAACGGGCAGTCCGTCAGACCGCGTGCAGGCCGGTGAGGTCGTCGTCCAGGACGTCGGCCTTGTCACCATTGGCGTCGCTGCGGGTGGCCGGAACGGCGGGAAGGCCGGCGGCGCGGGCGGCGAGTTGGTGGCGGATTTCCTCCATGCCCGTGATCCGTACCGGCTGGTCGCTGTCGCCTGTCAGCAGCGTGAAGTGGTGCTTGTACTCGTCCCTCTCGGCGCGGTAGTGGAGCACCACGCCGGGTGCGAGGTAGAAGGACGCCTCGCCGTCCTCGTAGCCGCGCCACCGGTTCTCGTCCCGCAGGAAGTTGTCGCCGTCGTCGATGCGGTAGGCGGCTCCGGCGGCGCGGTGTGCGGCGTCGGCCTTGGTGGCGGTGATGACCTGGGCGAGGGCCTCGTTCAGGGTGGCGGCTGGGGCCGGGGCCGATCCGCGGCTGATGTGCGCGGTGCTGCGGTTCTTCCACATCAGGCGGCGCATCGGGGCGAGGACGAGTTCGGCGAGCCCGTCGATGGCGACGGCGCCGACGACGGCGACCGCCCCGGCGACCGCGATGCGGGCTCCGTCGGACCAGGAAACCGGGGCGAGCTGGTAGCCGAGGTAGGCGCCGGCCGCGCCGCCAATCAGCGCGGTCGCCATGCTGGCGCCTTCGATCATCGAGCTGGCGACGGTGTTGGCCGTCTGACGCAGGGGTGCGGTCATGATGATGGGGCTCCTTCTTCTTCTTGAGTCACTCTGGGAGGGGAGGGGGTGCTGCTCCGGGGCGGCCGGGTTCGGATGCCTGCGGCCGTCCCGGGCGCTCAGCTGGCCGCGTGAATGGCGGCGCTGGTGCGGACGGTGTCGGCGAGCAGCACAGTCAGCTCGTGGCCGTGGTCGACGGCGTCCTCCAGGCGCTCGATGAGCTCGGGCGCCAGGCCGCGGTTGCGGGCTCCGGTCAGGACGCCCTCGAGGTAGAGGACGTCGGCGAGGACACGGCCGCGGACGTCCAAGACGCCGGGCTGCACGGCGAGGACGTCGTCGTTCTTGGCGGTGGCGAGGGCCGCGTGGTCGGCGGCCTCGGTGTACGCGGTCTCGGTCTGCTCGGTGAGCAGGGCGTCGACCTGCGTGGTGGTGCCGTAGGCGCGGCGCCAGCCGAAGCGGGCGGCAGCAGCTTCCATCAGGGAGCGGCGGGCGAGGGGCACGGTGACCTCCGGGGGAGGGCCGGTCGTCCGGTCTCGGCTGACCGGGCGGACACCGCCCGGCCCCGGCCGCCGAGGAGGCCGGCGGCCGGGGGCGCGCGGAGAGCGCCGGTCAGTTCTGCGGGAGGCGGCCGGGCGGCAACGGCGGCCACGGCGATGAGGACCAGGGCGAGCGCGTACGGCCAGTTGCTCATCCGGTGATTCGTGAGGGCGGCGGCGACCAGGAGCAGCAGCACGGCGGCGACCGCGAGCACGAGGCCGGCCCCCCACGGTGGCGGGGATCAGGCAGCCGTCAGAACCGTCAGCGGGCGGGGTGGTTGTGGTTGTGGATGTTGATGCGCGGGCGCAGGGACAGGCCGCGCAGCGCGAAGAGGGAGCCGATCGTCCAGGCGAGGACGGCCAGGGCTGCGGCGACGGGGCGGCCGGCGGTGGGGGAGGCGTGCCACACCATCAGCACCGAGCAGACGCCGTGTGCCGTCCAGGTGAGCCGGGCACCGACTGCGCCGGTGAGCCAGGCCATGGTGAGGGAGGCGGCGCCGACGCCCAGCCAGATGACGAACGCGCTGGAGGCCGTCAACGGAAGGCCGGCAGTGTGCGCGGTCAGGTAGGCGTGGACGGGGTCGGCGACGGTGGCGGTCCACTGGGTGAACCATGCCCAGTCCTGGTGGTGGTACCAGTCGATCGCCTTCGGCACGCCCCACTTGAGGGTGAGGAGGACCGCGATGATGCCGACGATAGCGAAGGCGGCGATGGCGCCAGGGGGGACGTCCTCGGTGGTGCGGATCGGCTCGGTCCGTGGCGCGGCCGGCTGCCGGGGGCGGGGGATGCGCTGGCTGTCGTCGAGGGTCTCCAGCGGCGGGACGGCGGGGTCGGGCTTTCGGGGCTCGTTGGGCTCGGTCACCGGTGGTTCTCCTTCGCGGTGTTCGTCGGCGTCGCGGACGGGGCGGTGCTGTGGGCGGGGCCGGTGGGGCCGTGGTGGTCGTGGTCGGCGGGTCCGCTGTTCACCCCGCACAGCTGCCAGCCGAGGAAGATCCCGGCGATGAGGGCGACCTGGTGGCGGTGGGCTTGCCACCAGGTGGGCGGGGTGGGTTCGGTCAGGACGCCGATCACGGCGGGCGGTTTCTTCGCCATCGGGGGTGGGCTCTCCCAGGCACAGGGGACAGGTCGTGTGCGCGGGGCCGGTCTGCCCGGCTCCCCGTCACCACCCGGCCCGCGCGGTGGCGGGGTGGGTGGATCAGGCAGCCGTCAGACGGGGGTGTGGTGTCAGGCCGCGGCGGCCAGTTGCTCACCGGGCGGGCGCATGTAGCTGCCGGGGGCGGCTGGGGTGCCGTCGTGGCACTCCAGGCACGAACCGAGGGTTCGTAGAGGAAGGCAGTGGTAGTAGCGCCGCGAGCACTTCGGGCAGGTCTGCCGTTTGGCCATCGCCTTGTCGAGCGCGATTTCCTTGGCGAAGGTCATCGGCCGGATCGGCTTGGCTTTGGCGATCTCGTACAGCCATGCCTTGCGTTTGCCGCCCCGGCACTCGATGACGGCGACGGGGTCCTGGCCGCCGGGCCGTAAGCGCCGCTCCCTCAACTGCCGCCGGGTAGCGAGTCCTTTCGGGGCCTGCCTCCAGCGATAGACGGGGAGGGCGCCGGCGGGGTCGGCGTGGATGTCGATGTCCCGGACGGCCGGCGGGGACGCAGGTTCAGCGACGGCGGCCACGGTTGTGTCCACGACCGGTGTGGACCTGGACCCGGGCGCGGCCGCGGGCTTGGACGTGGAGGTTGGTGCCGTCCCGGCCGGGTCCGCTGCTCAGCATCTTCAGCAGGATGAAGCCGCCCAGGCCGGCGAGGACGACCAGGCCGAGGGTGACGAGTGCCTGGAGGAGCGCGGCTAGGGCGCTGATCAGGAAGTAGATGCCGACGCCGCCGACGCCCAGGATGAACGCCACCAGGGCGGCCTTGGCCAGGAGCGGGGAGACGAGCGGCTGCGGGGCCGGCGCGGGCGGCGGGGTGTAGTAGGCGACGGACTGTCCGGCCGGACCGGGGACGACGACCACGCCGTCCAGGCCGGCGGTCGCCGGGTAGACGACCGTGCCCTGGGGGAGTGGGACGACGTGCTGTCCGTACGCGGGGGCGGGCCTGTCTCTTATAA
>NZ_WMLF01000198.1 GCF_014156695.1 Streptomyces durbertensis
CCCGGCGCTCTCGGGCGCGTGCGCTCCCGCGCTTCTTACCGTTGGGTAAACCTACTCAGCCGTAAGGAGAAATCAATGGGTCGCGCGAGAACAGTCGCCGGTGTTCCCGGCGGCTCCGGCGCGCCTACCCGCTGTGGGGCACCCAGCTCTCGCCGCGCAACACCCGTTCCATACCGGCCCAGACCATGTTCATCAACCGCAGCGCGACACCGTCGGGGGACTGCCCGGGATGCCGTTCCATCCAGTCGGTGAGCGAGTCCGCCGCACCCACCAGGGAGTGGGCGACGAAGTCCGCGTCCTCTTCGCGGAGTTGGCCGGCACCGTCGCCGCCCTCCCCTTGCGCGCCCTGCCCTTGCGCGCCCTGCCCTTGCACGCCCTCCCGGACCAGCCCGGCGACCTGCGCCAGCACCGCCCTGCGGGCCAGTGCGACCTCCCGGGCGATGGACTCGCTCAACTCGGCCGCCTGCCGGTACAGCACCACCCAGCCGTCCCGGTGTTCGGCGACAAAGGCGAAGAACGCGCGGAGCCCGGCGTACAGCCGCTGGTCGGGAGGGCCGGCCTCCCGTGCGGCGTCCTGGAAGGCACGCACCAGCCTGTCCGCCTCCCGGCGCAGGCAGGCGATGAACAACCCCTCCTTGGACTCCAGGTACAGGTAGACCATCGGCTTGGAGATGCCGGCGAGGTCGGCGATCTCGTCGACCGAGGAGGCGTGGTAGCCCCGCTTGGAGAACACCCGCACCGCCACGTCGATGATCTGCTGCTCCCGGATCCGGCGGGGCACCCTGCGTCTGCGCTCTTCGGTCACCAGGCGAGCCTACCCAGCACGCCGAGGACCGGCCGCGGCCGAGGCACCCGCTGAAATACGGTCGCCCGCGCGGTGGTTGAGGCAGGGGCGGCCCGGCACGGCGGCCGCCCGACACCGTCTGGAGAGCTCATGAAGATCGGCATCATCGGCGCGGGCAACATCGGCGGCAACCTGACCCGCCGCCTCCGCGCGCTCGGGCACGAGGTGTCCGTCGCCAACTCGCGCGGCCCGCACACCCTCACCGCGCTCGCGGAGGAGACCGGCGCCACGCCCGTGCACACCACCGAGGCGGCACGCGGGGCCGAGGTGGTGGTGGTGACGATCCCCCTGAAGAACGTCCCCGACCTGCCGTCCGGCCTCTTCGACGAGGCCGCCGAGGACGTTGTGGTCATCGACACCAACAACTACTACCCGAAGGAACGGGACGGCCGGATCGCCGAGATCGAGGCCGGCCTGGCGGAGAGCCGGTGGACGGAACGCCACCTGGGCCGGCCGGTGGTGAAGGCGTTCAACGGCACCTACGCCGCCGACATCGTCGAGCGGCCGCGGCCCGCCGGCGACCCGGAGCGCATCGCCCTCCCCGTCGCCGGCGACGACCCCGAGGCAAAGCGGGTCGTCCGGGAACTGGTGGAGGAGATGGGCTTCGACACCGTCGACGCCGGCGGACTCGACGAGTCCTGGCGGCAGCAGCCGGACACCCCCGTCTACGGCCTGCGGGGCGACGCCGAGCAGGTGCGGAAGGCCCTGGCGGCCGCCTCTCCGGAACGCCCTGCCGCCTTCCGCGCGTAGCCGACGGCGCGGGACGTCTCCCTTCGTGCGCCCCGCGGCTGCCGGACACCGCCTGCCGCCGATTGTCAGACCCGGCCGCTAGGTCGCGGACATGACGGAATTTGTTCTCGTGGCAGGCGCGTGGCTCGGTTCGTCGGCGTGGGACGAGGTGGTGCCCGAGCTGCGGGCCGCCGGGCACGGCGCGCATCCCCTGACGCTGTCCGGTCTCGCCGAGCGGCAGGCCGAGCCCGCGGGCCAGCGGACCCATGTGCGGGACATCGTCGCGGAGGTCGAGCGGCTGGACCTCCGCGAGGTCGTGCTCGTCGGTCACAGCTACTCGGGCATACCGGTCGGCCAGGCGGCCGGACTGATCGGCGAGCGGTTGCGCCACCTGGTGTTCGTCGACTCCAACATCCCCGTGGACGGCGAGTCGTTCGTCGCACAGTGGCCGGAGGGCCGACCGATGGTCGAGGCCGCCCTCGCAGCGAACGACGGCGGGTGGCCGCCGGTCGCCGAGGCCTACGCGGGGCAGGAGCTCGATGAGGCCCGGGTCGCCCGGATCCTGGCCGACTCCACGCCGCACCCCGGCCGCACACTCACGGAACCGGCCGAACTGGCCCGTCCGCTCGGCGAGTTGCCGGCGACCTATGTGAAGTGCCTGCTGGCCGGGGAGGAGCTTGACTCCCGGGTGACGAAGCTGGTGGCCGACGGGAGGTGCCGGGTGGTCCGGATGGACACCGGTCACTGGCCGATGTTCTCCCGCCCCCGGGAGCTGGCCCGGGTGCTGCTGGAGGCGGCCGGTACGACCCACCGCTGAGCAGGCCGGCGTCGGACCGGTCGGCGGTGGGGGCCGGTCCGCCCGCCCGGGCGGCTCAGCGGGTCTGGTCCGGGTCGGCGCGGTCCAGCGCGGGACGGGGGCCCGGCGGGATCTCGCGCAGCAGCCGGTCGGCGGCGGCGGTGTCGGTGACCAGGCTGGTGACCAGCCCCGAGCGCAGTACGGCGTTGATCGCCTCCGCCTTGCGGCCACCGCCGGCGATGGCCACCACCTCGGGGACGCGCCGCAGCCGTTCGGCCTCCACGGTGATGCAGCGCTCGCCGAGATCCCGCCCGATGCGCCGGCCCTCCGCGTCGAAGAGGTGGGCGGACATCTCGGCGGCGACCCCGAGCGAGGCGTAGTGGGCCCGCTCCTCGGGCGCCAGCATGTCGTGCACGGTGGAGACGCCCGGCTCCCAGGAGCCGATGGACACGGCGGCGACGGTGACCTTGTCGAAGTACTCGTAGGCGGCGGCGATGCTCGTCTGCCTCCGCAGCGCCTCGGCGGTGGCGGGATCGGGCAGCAGCATGGGCGCGTAGATCGGGTGCGCCTCACCGCCGGCGACCTCCGCGGCCCGGCGCACCGCCTCGACCGAGCCGCGGTCGGCGGTGCCGGCGTCGTACACGCCGGTCAGCTGCACGACCGTGCACGGCGGCAGCCGGCGCAGCGCGGTGGCCATGTGGATCGTCGACCGGCCCCACGCGAGTCCGAGCACGTCACCCTCGGTGACCAGCTCGCCCAGCAGGTCGGCGGCGACCTCGCCGAGGTTCTCCGGGTCGGCCGCGTCCTCCTGCGCGTCGGCCGGCGCCTCCACCACCACGGCGTGCCGCAGCCCGTAGCGGGCGCGCAGCGCGTCCGAGCGCTCGGCGTCGAGTTCCGCCGGAACCCGGATCTCGATGCGGATCAGGTCCCGCTCCAGCGCCGTCTCCAGCACCCTGGCCACCTTGAAGCGGCTGACGCCGAACTCGTCCGCGATCTGGATCTTGGATTTGCCCTCCAGGTAGAAACGGCGCGCCATGGCCGCCGCCTGCATCAGCTCGGCGGGCCCCATCCTCGTCGCCGCCCGACCCGTCGACACTGCAACTCACCTCACTGTTCAAGCCGCACTCGCGCATCGCCGCGCGGTCTTCATCCTCGCAGATCCGCACGGTTCCCGACCGGTACCGTGCAGGGTGCAGCCATCCCGGCCGCAGGGGGGTGGTGGCGGTTCAGTGCGCGCAGCCGGTCCGCGCCTCCTGCGCCTGGCGGCGCAGCATGCGGACGGCGGCCGCCGGATCGTCGGTGCCGTAGACGGCACTGCCGGCGACAAAGACGTCCGCGCCGGCCTCGGCGCAGCGCTCGATCGTCTCGGCGGAGACCCCGCCGTCGACCTGGAGCCACATCGAAAGACCGTGCTTGTCGATGAGCTGGCGGGTGCGGCGGATCTTCGGCAGCGTCACGTCCAGGAACGCCTGGCCGCCGAAGCCGGGCTCGACGGTCATGACCAGCAGCATGTCCAGCTCGGGCAGCAGGTCCTCGTACGGCTCGATCGGGGTGGCGGGCTTGAGCGCCATCGAGGCCCGGGCCCCCTTGGCGCGGATCTCCCGGGCCAGCCGCACCGGCGCGGCGGCGGCCTCCGCGTGGAAGGTGACGGAGCCGGCGCCGGCCTCCACGTACTGCGGCGCCCAGCGGTCCGGGTCCTCGATCATCAGGTGGCAGTCCAGCGGGGTGTCGGTCGCCTTCCGCAGTGCCTCCACCACCGGCACGCCCAGGGTGAGGTTGGGTACGAAGTGGTTGTCCATCACGTCGACGTGCAGCCAGTCGGCGCCGTCGGCGCCCCCGACCCGCTCCGCCTCCTCGGCGAGCCTGGCGAAGTCAGCGGAGAGAATGCTGGGGTTGATCTGAGCCATGGCTCCAGTATGTCGCCTGCCGGCGGGGCCGGTTCACCGGGTACCGCGCCGTCGCCCGGGCGCCGCCCGGGGTTCACGTCCCGCCGCGGACCTGCCTCCCGCCGGGGTCAGGTGTCGAGCGGGCGGCGCAGCAGCGCGAGGTACATCGCGTCCGTGCCGTGCAGGTGCGGCCACAGCTGGACGTCCGGGCCCTCGCCCAGGTCCGGCACGCCCGGCAGCAGCGGCCGGGCGTCGATCCACTCGGCGGGCTCCTCCCGCAGCACGTCCCGGACCACGGCCCGGGTCTCGGCCAGGTGCGGTGAGCAGGTCGCGTAGCCGACCACCCCACCGGGACGGACGGCCCGCAGCGCCTGGACGAGCAGCGCCCGCTGGAGCGGGGCGAAACCCTCCAGGTCCTCGGGACGGCGCCGCCAGCGCGCCTCGGGGCGCCGCCGCAGCGCGCCCAGCCCGGTGCAGGGCACGTCGACCAGGACCCGGTCGAAGGTCGCCGGACGCCAGGCCGGGCGGGTGCCGTCAGCGGTGATCACCTGGTGGCGGCCGGGAGCGCCGGCCAGCGCCCGCTCGACCAGCCCGGCCCGGTGCGGCTGACGCTCGGAGGCGATCAGCGCGGCGCCGCGTTCGGCGGCGAGCGCGGCCAGCAGCGCCGCCTTGCCGCCGGGGCCCGCGCAGCCGTCGAGCCACCGGGCGTCGGGGCCGGTGAGCGGCGCGTTGGCCAGGGCGAGCGCGACAAGCTGGCTGCCCTCGTCCTGCACTCCGGCACGCCCCTCGGCCACCGCCGGCACGTTGCCCGGGTCGCCGCCCTCGGACAGCCGGACGGCAAACGGGGACCAGCGGCCCGGTTCGGCGTCCCGCTCGGTGAGCAGTTCCTCGGGGGTGGAGCGGCCCGGGCGGGCCACCAGCGTGACCTCGGGCCGGCTGTTGTCCGCCTCCAGCAGCTCCTCGATACCGGCGCGGCCGCCGCCGAGCGCGTCCCACAGCGCGGAGACCACCCACCGCGGGTGGGAGTGGACCAGCGCCAGGTGCTCCTCCGGGTCCTTGTCGTAGGGCGGTGCGATGCGCTCCAGCCACTCGTCGAGGTCGTACGCGGCGATCCGCCGCAGCACGGCGTTGACAAACCTGGCCCGCCCGTCGCCGAGGACGCAGCGCGCCAGTTCCACGGTCGCGCTGACCGCCGCGTGGCCAGGGATGCGGGTGCCCAGCAGCTGGTGGGCACCGAGCGACAGCACGTCGAGGACGGGCGGGTCGACCTCCCGCAGGGGGCGGTCCACGCAGGCGGCGATCACCGCGTCGTAGGTTCCCTGGCGGCGGAGGGTGCCGTAGACCAGCTCGGTGGCGAAGGCCGCGTCGCGGTCGTCGAAGCCCTCGTTGTCCTCCCGGGCCTTGCGGAGCAGGGGCGGGAGGACCAGGTTGGCGTAGGCGTCCCGTTCGTCGACCGCGCGCAGCGCCTCGAAGGCGGCGATGCGGGCGGGGTCGCGGCGCGGGCGGCGGTAGGGCTTGTGCGGGCGGCGCGCGCCGCCGCGGCGAGGCTGGTCACTCACGTGGGAAGGTGCTCCGGAGGTACGGGATCGGGCCGAAGCTCCCAGCCTACGGGCCGGGCGCCGGCGCCGCCGCACGCACCCGCCCCCGGTGGCGGGCGGGCCTACTTCCCGAGGGTCTCGCCCGAGCTGATCCGCACGCCGCGCGCCCAGTCGTCGGCCTTCATCGGGCGCTTGCCCTGCGGCTGCACCCACACCAGCTCCACCGCGTACGAGCCGGTGCCCACGTGCACGGAGTGCTTGCCGACCCGGAGTTCGCCGGGTGCCAGGTCGGTGACGGCCGGGTCCGGCTTGGCCTGGACGAGCTTCAGCCGCTCGCCCCGGAAGACCGTCCAGGCTCCGGGCGCGGGCGAGCAGCCGCGTACCACCCGGTCGACCCGCAGCGCGGGCGTCGCCCAGTCGACCCGGGCGTCCGCGACGGTGAGCTTCGGCGCGAAGCTGACGCCGCGCTCGTCCTGCGGCACGGCCTTCAAGCTGCCGTCCTCGATGCCGTCCATCGTCGCCGCGAGCAGCCCGGCGCCCGCGAACGCCAGCCGGGTGAGCAGGTCGCCGCTGGTGTCGGTGGGCCGGATCTCCTCGGTGACCACGCCGTAGACGGGGCCCGAGTCCAGCGACTCCTCGATCTGGAAGGTGGCCGCCCCGGTCATCTCGTCGCCGGCGAGCACCGCGTGCTGCACCGGGGCCGCGCCGCGCCAGGCGGGCAGCAGCGAGAAGTGCAGGTTGACCCAGCCGTGCGCCGGGATGTCGAGCACCGCCCTGGGCAGCAGCGCGCCGTAGGCGACCACCGGGCAGCAGTCGGGGTTGATCTCCCGCAGCCGGTCCTGGAAGTCCGCGTCCCGCGGGTGCGCCGGCTTCAGCACCTCGATACCGGCCTCCTCCGCCCGGTCGGCGACCGGACTGGCGACCAGCCGCCGCCCGCGCCCGGCCGGCGCGTCAGGACGGGTCACCACGGCCGCCACCTCGTGGCGCTCGCTCGCGATGAGGGCGTCCAGTGCGGGAACGGCCACCTCGGGGGTGCCGGCGAAGACCAGCTTCATGGGGGCGGGGCCACCTCTCGGTGTGTCTGTGGACCGGGTTGTGCGGACGCGTCAGTCTACGGTGTGTCACCGGGCCGTGCCGGGGGGCGTACCGGGTCGCGTGCGCTCCCGAACGGGGTTCGCTCACCACCCGGGCGTGACCAGGCGCCCGGTGAGGCGTTGGTCAATGAGATTTGACCGTCAGCACAGCGGGGAGCCGACCGCGCTTCCTGAACTCACGCCGGTTCGAGAGGCTTGCTCATGGCCGACAACGCCACCCATGACGCCCAGGCACGCGCCAGTCTGCACCTGCTGGTGCGGGACATCGAGCGGGTACGCCGGCAGGTGGACGCGATGCGTACGCTCACCGCGCAGCTGGGCAACGTCTACCGGCCGCGCCGCAGCGGCCCGTCCACGGGCTTTGTGGTGTACGGGCGGGCTCCCGCACCCACCGTGCGGCTCGCGCAGGAACTGCGGGACAGCGTCGAGACGCTGGTCACGGCCGCTGTGGAGTTCGACCGTTCGCTCGGCTTCTCCTGGGACGCCGTCGGTTCCGCACTGGGCGTCACCAAGCAGGCGGTGCACCGCCGTTACGGTGCCCGACGCTCCACCGAGCGGGCCGCCGCACTGACCGCGGCGGCGCCGGCGGAGGTCGGCGAGGAGCAGGTCGGCCGCGGCGAGCAGCCGCCCACCGTGCCGGCCGCCCGGACCGGCGGCGTCCACCCGCCCGTCGCCGAGTCCCTCACGGAGAGCCGCGGCGGGCTGCTTCCCGGACCACGCAACGGCTGAACTCCTCCGCAGCCGTCCTCCCCACGCCGCCCGGTGCCGCCACCGGCCCGTCCTCCCGGGGCCGTGCCGCACCGGGCGGCCCCCTTGCCGCGCAGGCCCGGGCGGCCCCTCACCGCGATGCCCCGGGCGAGTCGTGTGGTCAGCCGATGTCGCGGGGGTCGACGCGGATACGGACCGGGGGACCCGCGCGGTGGGCGAGACGGGCGGCCTGGGCGGTGCGCAGCGCCGCCGCGAGGGCCGCGCCGCTGCCGGGCGGCACCCGCACCAGCGCCCGCTCCCAGCGCTCCCCCGGCGGCGGGTCGCCCGGCCGGCGGGGACGCCCGGGCGGGACCACCGGCATCGGCACGGGGCCGAGCACCTCGGCGCTCGCCGGCAGCCCGGCCCGTTCGAGCAGGTCGGCGACGCCCTCCGGCGGGCCGGTCACAGCCGCCATCCGGGAGACCGGCGGATAGCCGAGTTCGGCCCGGTCGGCCAGCTCCAGCTCGGCCAGCCAGCGCGGGTCCCAGCGCAGCAGGGCCTGGACTGGCCGCAGTCCCGGGTCGGCGACGGCCACCACGGTGCCGCCCTCTTCGGCGGGCCGGACGAGCGCGGCGGCGGTGAGCCAGCGGCGCAGCGCCTCCTCGGCGGCGCGCAGGTCGGGCCGCGACAGCAGCGCCCAGCCGTCGAGCAGCAACGCGGCGGCGTAGCCGGGCCCTTCGGGCACCGGTTCCGCGCCGGGGGTGCTCACCACCAGCGCCGGACGGTCCGGGACGGTGTCGAGGACGTGGTCCCGGCCGGAGGTGCGGACGGGCACGCTCGGCAGCGCCCGCCCCAGCTCCTCGGCCGTCCGCCGGACGCCGACGACGGTCGCCCGCAGGCGCGCGCCGCCGCAGTCGGGGCAGCGCCAGCCGGGCGCGCCCGGCACCCGGTCGCCGCACCACCCGCAGCGCAGCGAGCCGTCGTCCGCCGCCTCCAGCGGCCCGTGGCAGGTGCCGCAGCGGGCCGGGGCGCGGCAGCGTTCACACGCCAGGCGCGGCACGTACCCGCGGCGCGGCACCTGCACGAGCACCGGGCCGGTCTCCAGGGCCCGGCGGGCCGTCTCCCAGGCCAGGGTGGGGAGCCGGGCGCTGCGCGCGGCCGGGTCCCTGGCCTCCTCTCGGTCCCCGACGGTTCTGACCTGCGGCGCGGTCGCCCGGACCGTCTCCCGGGTGGCGGCCAGCTCTCCCGCCCAGCCGGTGCCGACGAGTTGGGCGCCCTCGACCGTGCGGCTGTGCCCGCCGAGCAGCATCCCGGCGTGCTCGTGGGCGGCGCGCAGCAGCAGCACGTCGCGGGCGTGCGGGCCGGGGGCGTGGTCGTCGCAGTGCGCCTCGTCGGCGTCGTCCCAGATCACGGCCAGCCCGAGGTCGGCGACAGGGGCGAACATCGCCGCCCGGGTGCCGACGACCGCGCGTACCGCGCCACGGCTGACGGCCAGCCATCGCCGGTAGCGTGTCTCGGCGCCCGCGTCGGCGGTGAGCAGGACGTGGTGCCCTTCGCCCACCAGTTCCCGCAGCGCCGCGTCGACGCGCAGCGCCGCACGGCCGTCGGGCAGTACGGCGATCGCGCCGCGTCCGGAAGCGAGGGTGGCCTGGAGCGCGCGCGCCAGCTCGTCGGGCCAGCCGGGGCCGGGCAGCGCCGTCCACACGGCTCTGGGCGACCCGCCCTCGGCGAGCGCCCGCAGGTAGGCGGGGCCGTCCGGGTAGCGCGACCAGCCGCCCGGCTCGGGCGCCGGGGGCAGCGGCGGGGCGGGCGGCGTCGGCCGCTTCTCCGCTCGGGCCACCCGTGGCGGCACGGCGAGCTGCACCACGTCCGCCAGCGCCCCGGCGTACCGGTCGGCCACCGCACGGCACAGCCCCAGCAACTCGGGGGTCAGCACCGGCTCGGGCGACAGGACCTGGGCGATGGGCGCCAGCACGCCGGGGAAGTCGCTCTCCGCGACACGCTCCACGAT
>NZ_WMLF01000199.1 GCF_014156695.1 Streptomyces durbertensis
AGTCCAGTCACAGCACTACGCGTTCCTCGTCCCCGAGGCGCGGTTCGACGCCATGATCGCGCGGCTGGAGGCGGCGGACGCGTTTGCGGTCGTCGTCGCGGAGGCGGTCGAGTTCGCGGTCGTGGAGGGTGATGAGCGCGCGGTCGTCGAGGGCGAAGTCGATGTGGCCTTCGATGAGGGCGTCCAGCGCCCGCTCGGGTGAGCCGCCGGTGCCGGTGGTCTCGGCGAGGCGCATGCGTCCGCCGTCGTGGAGGCGTTCGGAGATGCCGACGAGGAGTTCGGCGAGCATGGCGTCCTTGCCCGCGAAGTGGCGGTAGAGACCGGGTCCGCTGATGCCGACGGCGGCGCCTATCTCGTCGACGCCGACGCCGTGGAAGCCGCGTTCGGCGAACAGGCGGGCGGCCTCGCGGAGGATCTGCTCCCGGCGGGTGCCACCCCCGGCGCGGCGGCGCCCTCGGGGCTCCTGGCCGTGCGGCCCGGGGCTGGTGGCGGTGGCGGTGCCGGTGTTGCTGCTCATGGGGGAATTCTAGACAGTGGTGTTAGTGGGCGTTAACCTGAGCGCACGGGTTAACGCCCACTAACCACAGGCAAGGGGGCTTGAGGTAATGCAGCAGGCACCGCCGCTGTCCAGCACCGCCGATCCGGCATCCCCGGCGTGGCGCGCGAACGAGGAGGCGCACCGGGAGCTGGCGGCTCGACTGCGCGAGAAGCTGGCCGCCGCGCGGCTGGGCGGCGGGGAGAAGGCCCGCGCCCGGCATACGTCGCGCGGCAAGCTGCTGCCCCGCGACAGGGTGGACCACCTGCTCGACCCGGGCTCTCCGTTTCTGGAGCTGGCGCCGCTGGCGGCGGACGGCCTGTACGGCGGTCAGGCCCCGGCGGCCGGAGTGATCGCCGGTATCGGCCGGGTCAGCGGCCGCGAGGTTGTTGTCGTGGCGAACGACGCGACCGTCAAGGGCGGCACGTACTACCCGATGACGGTGAAGAAGCACCTGCGGGCGCAGGAGGTGGCGCTGGAGAACCGGCTGCCGTGCGTCTACCTGGTCGACTCCGGCGGCGCCTTCCTGCCGATGCAGGACGAGGTGTTCCCGGACCGGGACCACTTCGGGCGGATCTTCTACAACCAGGCCCGGCTGTCCGGGTCGGGCATCCCGCAGATCGCCGCCGTGCTCGGCTCGTGCACGGCGGGCGGCGCCTACGTGCCGGCGATGAGCGACGAGGCGGTCATCGTGCGCGGGCAGGGCACGATCTTCCTGGGCGGCCCGCCGCTGGTGAAGGCGGCGACGGGCGAGGTCGTCACGGCCGAGGAGCTGGGCGGCGGCGAGGTGCACTCGCGCACGTCCGGCGTCACGGACCACCTGGCGGAGGACGACGCGCACGCCCTGCGGATCGTACGCAACATCGTGGCGACGCTGCCGGAGCGCGGGCCGCTGCCCTGGTCGGTGGAGCCGGCCGAGGAGCCGGCGGTGGACCCGGCCGGGATGTACGGCGCGGTGCCGGTCGACTCCCGCACCCCCTACGACGTCCGGGAGGTGATCGCGCGCATCACCGACGGCTCCCGCTTCCAGGAGTTCAAGGCGGAGTACGGGCAGACGCTGGTCACCGGTTTCGCCCGGATCCACGGCCACCCGGTGGGCATCGTCGCGAACAACGGCATCCTGTTCTCGGAGTCGGCCCAGAAGGGCGCGCACTTCATCGAGCTGTGCGACCAGCGCGGTGTGCCGCTGCTGTTCCTGCAGAACATCTCGGGCTTCATGGTGGGCCGGGACTACGAGGCGGGCGGCATCGCCAAGCACGGCGCGAAGATGGTCACCGCCGTGGCGTGCGCCCGGGTGCCGAAGCTGACCGTGGTGGTCGGCGGCTCCTACGGGGCGGGGAACTACTCGATGTGCGGGCGGGCCTACTCGCCGCGCTTCCTGTGGATGTGGCCGAACGCCAAGATCTCGGTGATGGGCGGCGAGCAGGCCGCGTCCGTGCTGGCCACGGTCAAGCGGGACCAGCTGGAGGCGCGCGGCGAGGAGTGGAGCGCCGAGGACGAGGAGGCGTTCAAGGCGCCGGTCCGGGAGCAGTACGAGACGCAGGGCAGCGCCTACTACGCGACCGCGCGGCTGTGGGACGACGGCGTGATCGACCCGCTCCAGACCCGCACGGTGGTGGGCCTGGCCCTCACCGCCTGCGCGAACGCCCCGATCCCCGACCGCGACCAGGCCGCCCAGGGCTTCGGCGTCTTCCGGATGTGAGGACCATGACGACGCTGACCACGATGACGACGATGAGGAGCACGACCTCCATGTTCGACACGGTCCTGGTCGCGAACCGGGGCGAGATCGCGGTGCGGGTGATCCGCACGCTGCGCGCGCTCGGGGTGCGGTCGGTCGCCGTCTACAGCGACGCGGACGCCGACGCGCGGCACGTGCGGGAGGCCGACACCGCCGTGCGGATCGGCCCGGCACCGGCGGTCGAGAGCTACCTGTCGATCCCGAACCTGCTGGCCGCCGCCGGGCGCACGGGCGCGCAGGCCGTGCACCCGGGCTACGGCTTCCTCGCCGAGAACGCGGCGTTCGCCCGCGCGGTCACCGACGCCGGCATGGTCTTCCTGGGGCCGCCGGCGGAGGCCATCGAGCTGATGGGCGACAAGATCCGCGCCAAGGAGACCGTGCGGGCGGCCGGGGTGCCGGTCGTGCCCGGGTCCTCGGGCAGTGGGCTGAGCGACGAGGAGCTGGTGGCGGCGGCCCGCGAGGTCGGCGTGCCGGTGCTGCTGAAGCCGTCGGCCGGCGGCGGCGGCAAGGGCATGCGGCTGGTGCGGGACGAGTCGCTGCTGGCCGAGGAGATCAACGCGGCCCGGCGGGAGGCGCGCGGCTCGTTCGGTGACGACACGCTGCTGGTGGAGCGGTGGATCGACCGTCCCCGGCACATCGAGATCCAGGTCCTCGCCGACGGGCACGGCAACGTGCTGCACCTGGGCGAGCGGGAGTGCTCGTTGCAGCGGCGGCACCAGAAGATCATCGAGGAGGCGCCGAGCCCGTTCCTGGACGAGGCGACGCGGGCGGCGATGGGCGCGGCGGCCGTGGAGGCCGCCCGGTCCTGCGGCTACCGGGGCGCCGGCACAGTCGAGTTCATCGTGCCCGGCGGTGACGCGTCCTCCTACTTCTTCATGGAGATGAACACCCGGCTCCAGGTGGAGCACCCGGTGACCGAGCTGGTCTGCGGGATCGACCTGGTCGAGTGGCAGCTGCGGGTGGCGGCCGGGGAGCAACTGCCCTGGCGGCAGGAGGAGATCACCCTCACCGGGCACGCGGTGGAGGCCCGGATCTGCGCGGAGACGGCCCGTACGAGCGGCGACCGGGTGGACTTCCTGCCGTCGGCCGGCCCGGTGCTGCTGCTGCGCGAACCGGCCGGCGCCGGCGTCCGGGTGGACTCCGGCCTCCGCGAGGGCACGGACGTGGGCACCACGTACGACCCGATGCTGGCGAAGGTCATCGCCTACGGCCCGGACCGGGCGGCGGCGCTGCGCCGGCTGCGGGCGGCGCTGGCCGGTACGACGGTGCTCGGTGTGGACACCAACACCGGCTTCCTGCGGGCGCTGCTGGCCCATCCGGACGTGGTGAGCGGCGAGTTGGACACGGGCCTGGTCGACCGGGACGCGGCGTCGCTGGTGCCGGCCGACGTGCCGGAGGAGGTGTACGCGGCGGCGGCGCTGCTGCGGCACGCCGCGCTGGAGCCGGCCGGCGGCGGCTGGACGGACCCGTTCTCGGTGCCGTCCGGCTGGCGGCTGGACGGCACGTCCGCCTGGACGCCGCACCACTTCAAGGCGCCGGGCCGCGAGGCGGTGACGGTCGGAGTGCGCGGCCGCGGCGCGGGCACGGAGGTGCGGATCGGCGGGGCCGAGCCGGTGCCGGCCCGGCTGCTGGGCGACGGCGACGGCCTGGTGCGGCTGGAGTGGCACGGCACGACGCTCGCCTTCGACCACGCCGCCGAGCCGGCCGCCGTCGGGCGGCCCGCCGCGCTGTGGCTCGGCCGGGAGGGCGCGAGCTGGATGCTCCACGACCACGACCCGGTGGCGGCGGCGCTGCGCGGCGGCGGCGCCGGACACGGCGTCGACACGCTGACCGCGCCCATGCCGGGCACGGTGACGGTGGTCAAGGCGGCGGTCGGCGACACCGTCTCCGCCGGCCAGCCGCTGGTGATCGTCGAGGCGATGAAGATGGAGCACGTCATCTCCGCGCCGCACGCCGGGACGGTGACCGAGCTGGACGTGCGACCGGGCAGCACGGTCGCGATGGACCAGGTGCTCGCCGTCGTCGACCCCCACGACCCCGAGACCGCCGACGCCACCGGCCCGGCTGACACCGCCGACGCCGCCGACACCGGTGAGGAGACGCCATGACCGCCACCGGACTCCCCATGGTCTTCCCCCTGGAGGGGCTGCCCGCCCGGGTGCGGATCCACGAGGTCGGCCCGCGCGACGGGCTGCAGAACGAGCAGGCGACCGTCCCGGTGGAGGTCAAGGCCGAGTTCGTCCGCCGGCTCGCGGACGCCGGGCTGACCACCGTCGAGGCCACCAGCTTTGTGCACCCGAAGTGGGTGCCGCAGCTCGCGGACGCCGAGGAGCTGTACCCGCGCCTCACCGGGCCGGACGGCCCGAGCGGGGTGCGGCTGCCGGTGCTGGTGCCCAACGAGCGCGGCCTGGACCGTGCGCTGGCACTCGGCGCCCGGGACGTGGCCGTGTTCGGCAGCGCCACCGAGTCGTTCGCGAAGGCGAATCTCAACCGGACCGTGGACGAGTCGCTGACGATGTTCGCGCCGGTGGTCGCGAGGGCCAAGGAGGCCGGGGCGCACGTACGCGGCTACCTGTCGATGTGCTTCGGCGACCCCTGGGAGGGCCCGGTGGCGCTCGACCGGGTGGTGGACGTCGCGCGGCGCCTGTTCGACCTGGGCTGCGACGAGCTGAGCCTGGGCGACACCATCGGCGTCGCCACCCCCGGACACGTCACCGCGCTGCTCGCCGCGCTGAACGACGGCGGCGTGGACAACACCCGTCTCGCCGTCCACTTCCACGACACCTACGGCCAGGCGCTGGCCAACACGCTGGCCGCGCTGCGGCACGGCGTCACCACCGTCGACGCGTCCGCCGGCGGCCTCGGCGGCTGCCCCTACGCGAAGAGCGCCACCGGCAACCTCGCCACGGAGGACCTGGTCTGGATGCTCCGGGGCCTCGGCGTGGAAACCGGCGTCGACCTCGGCCGACTCACCGCCACAAGCGTGTGGATGGCCGACCGGCTGGGCCGCCCCAGCCCCTCCCGAACCGTACGCGCCCTCTCCCACAAGGAGCACTGAGGACCATGTCAGTCGAGCAGCACGAGCCGCGCCTGGACCACCGGCTCAGCCCGGAACACGAGGAACTGCGGCGCACGGTCGAGGAGTTCGCGCACGACGTGGTCGCCCCCAAGATCGGCGACTTCTACGAGCGGCACGAGTTCCCCTACGAGATCGTGCGCGAGATGGGCCGGATGGGCCTGTTCGGCCTGCCGTTCCCCGAGGAGTACGGCGGCATGGGCGGCGACTACCTCGCGCTGTGCCTGGCGCTGGAGGAGCTGGCCCGGGTCGACTCCTCGGTGGCCATCACCCTGGAGGCCGGCGTCTCGCTCGGCGCCATGCCGATCTACCGGTTCGGCAGCGAGGAGCAGAAGCGGGAGTGGCTGCCGAAGCTGTGCACGGGCGAACAGCTCGGCGCGTTCGGACTGACCGAGCCGGGCTGCGGCTCGGACGCCGGCGGCACCACCACCACCGCCGTGCGCGACGGCGACGAGTGGGTGATCAACGGCACCAAGTGCTTCATCACCAACTCCGGCACGGACATCACCGGGCTGGTCACGGTCACCGCCGTCACCGGCCGCAAGCCCGACGGCCGGCCGGAGATCTCCTCGATCCTCGTCCCGTCCGGCACGCCCGGCTTCACCGTCGCCGCGCCCTACTCCAAGGTCGGCTGGAACGCCTCCGACACCCGTGAGCTGTCGTTCTCCGACGTGCGGGTGCCGCTGGCGAACCTGGTCGGCGAGGAGGGGCGCGGGTACGCGCAGTTCCTGAGCATCCTCGACGAGGGGCGGATCGCGATCTCCGCGCTGGCCACCGGCCTCGCGCAGGGCTGCGTCGACGAGTCGGTGCGCTACGCCGGGGAGCGGGAGGCGTTCGGCCGGCCGATCGGCGCCAACCAGGCCATCCAGTTCAAGCTCGCCGACATGGAGATGCGCGCCCACACCGCGCGGATCGCCTGGCGCGACGCCGCCTCCCGGATGCTGGCCGGTGAGCCGTTCAAGAAGGAGGCGGCGATGGCCAAGCTGTACTCCTCGGAGATCGCCGTCACCAACGCCCGCGAGGCGACGCAGATCCACGGCGGCTACGGCTTCATGAACGAGTACCCGGTGGCCCGGATGTGGCGGGACTCCAAGATCCTGGAGATCGGCGAGGGCACCAGCGAGGTGCAGCGCATGCTGATCGCGCGGGAGCTCGGCTTCGCGAGCTGAGCCTTGGCGCCTGTGGCGCGCGGGACGACACGAGCCGCTGAGCGGCGCGGTGCCGACCACCCGGCGGCACCGCGCCGCTCAGTGCTTCCCGCGCTTCCCCCCGGCCGGCGACGCACCCTCGCCGGACGACTTCGTCCCACCGGACGGCTTCGCGCCGGGCGGCGGTTCACCGCGCCGCCAGGCGGCGAGCGAGGGTCGGTGTCCCGACCTGGTGGCGGGACGACACGAGCCGCTGAGCGGCGCGGTGCCGACCACCCGGCGGCACCGCGCCGCTCAGTGCTTCCCGCGCTTCCCGCCGGGCGGCGACGCACCCTCGCCGGACGGCTTCGGCCCACCGGACGGCTTCGGCCCGGCGGCGGTTCGCCGCGCCGCCCGGCGGCGAGCGAGGGTCGGTGTCCCGACCTGGTGGCGGGACGACACGAGCCGCTGAGCGGCGCGGTGCCGACCACCCGGCGGCACCGCGCCGCTCAGTGCTTCCCGCGCTTCCCCCCGGCCGGCGACGCACCCTCGCCGGACGACTTCGTCCCACCGGACGGCTTCGCGCCGGGCGGCGGTTCACCGCGCCGCCAGGCGGTGGGCGGCACGCGTGCCCGCCTCGCCCTGGTGGCGGGCCAGCCACACCCGTACCTCGGTGCCGCCGAGCACCGAGCGGCCGACCCGCACGTCCCCGCCGGTGGACTCGGCGACCCGGCGCACGATGTCGAGCCCGAGCCCGGTGGAGCCGGGCCGCCCGTCGCCGTGGCCGCGGCTCAGCGCGGCCTCCGGGTCGTCGATGCCGGGGCCCGCATCGGAGACGAGCACGATGACCGCGTCCTCGGCGTGGTGGACGTCGACGGCGAACTCGGTGCCCTCGGGCGTGTGCCGGAAGACGTTGCCGAGCATGGCGTCCATCGCGGCGGCCAGTTCGGCGCGGGCGACCGGCAGCGGCGCCGGGCGGTCGGCGCCGGCGACCCGCGCCGTACGTCCCTCGTCCTCGGCGAGCGCCGACCAGAACGCCATGCGCTCCCGGATGACCTCCGCCGCGTCGCAGCCGGCGGCGGCGTTCCCGGGCGCCTGCGGCTTCTGCTGGCGGGCGGTGCGGATGATCTGGTCGACCTCGCCCTCCAGTTGGGCGACGGCGGCGCGGGTCTGCTCGGCGGCGTCCCCGTCGCCGAGCGAGGCGGTGTTCAGCCGGAGCACGGTCAGCGGGGTGCGCAGCCGGTGGGAGAGGTCCGCCGCCAGCTCCCGCTCGTTGGCGAGCAGCCGCACGACCTGGTCGGCCATCGAGTTGAACGACTCGGCGGCGCTGCGCAGTTCACGCGGCCCCGTCTCCGGGACGCGGACGCCGAGCCGCCCCTCGCCCAGTTCCCTGGCGGCCAGCGCCAGCCGTTCCGCCGGCCGGACCATCCGGGTGCCGAGCCGGTCGGCGATGGCCACCGAGGCCACGACCAGCGCCAGTCCGACGCCGGCGAGCACCAGCCACGCCGTGCCCACCCCCCGGTTCACCTCGGCCCGGGGCACAAAGACCTCGACGACGGCGATCTTCCCGGTGTGCACGGCGACGGGTTGCAGCAGCGTGTGTCCGCCCGGCACGTCGAGCACCACCGCCCGGCTGGTGCGCAACGCCTCCTCGGGGCTGCGCCGTTCGCCGAGGTCGATGGGCCGCACACCGCGCCGGGCGGGCGGCACGTGGACGGCGAGGCGGCCGTCGGCCCACGCCTGGGTGCTGGCGACCGCGAGTTCGAGCTGCTGCCGGTCGGAGGTGATGGCCAGGGCGGGGCCGACGGCGGCGGCCTGCCGCTCGGCGTTCGACAGGGCCCGGTCGCGGGCCAGTTCCTTCACCACGAGGGCGAGCGGCACCGCGAACGCGAGCACCACCATGGTGGTCACCGCGAGCGCGACCCTGACCAGCGCCCATCTCACTCGGCGGCCCCCGGCGGCTCGGTCGGCGCCTCCAGTTTCACACCCACCCCGCGCAGCGTGCGCAGATAGCGCGGCGCGGCGGCCGTCTCGCCCAACTTCCTTCGCAGCCAGGAGAGATGCACGTCGATGGTCTGGTCGTCGCCGTACGCCTGCTGCCACACCTCGGCGAGCAGTTCCCGGCGCGGCACGACCACGCCGGGGCGGTGGGCGAGGAACGCCAGCAGGTCGAACTCGCGGCGGGTGAGGTCCAGTGGCCGCCCGTCCAGGCTCGCCGTGCGGCGCAGCGGGTCGACGGTCAGCCCGCCGACGGTGATCGCCTCGGACACCGGCCGCTCCCCGGCGGCCGTGCCGGCGCGGCGCAGCACGGCCGTGATGCGGGCCGAAAGGTGCTCCACGGAGAACGGTTTGACGAGGTAGTCGTCGGCGCCGTCGTTGAGCAGCCGCACGATCTCCGCCTCGTCGTCCCGCGCGGTGGCGATGATCACCGGCACCTGGGTGACGCCCCGGATCATCTTCAGCGCCTCGGCGCCGTCCAGGTCGGGCAGCCCGAGGTCGAGGATGACCACGTCGAAGCCGACCTGCGCCACCTCGCGCAGCGCCTCCAGCGCCGTGCCGACGCTGCGGACGGCGTGCGACGCCTCGCTGAGGTGGCGTATCAGTGCCGAGCGGACGAACTGGTCGTCCTCCACCACAAGTACCCGTGCCATCCCTCGTCCCTCGCTGCGGAACCCACCGGGCGGAAGCCGTCCGTCCGGTCACCGCGACGCACAGTACGACAATCTGAGTACTCGTCGGGAGTCCCTGGTCCGGACCAAGCTGCCGGAGTGGGGGTGGTTTGTTTATGCTCGCAGCCCTATGCGACGAGGTCTTGTGCACGCCACGGCTTGGACGGCCGCCACCGCCGCGGCGATGACGCTGTCCTGGTTCGGCGTGCGCACGGTGCTCACCGGCACGGTCTACGACCGGCCGCGGGCGATGCCGCTCGGCGACGACTCCGGCTTCGCCGGCGCCGCGCCCCAGGCATCCTCCACCAGCCGCCCCCAGGCACCCGACGACCCACCGGACGAGGCCGACCCGACGCCCGGCGACACGCCGACGACCACGGCCGGGCCGACCGCCCCCGCAAGCCCCTCCCCCACCGGGCCGACC